>JAQTQO010000024.1 GCA_028712155.1 Patescibacteria group bacterium
CTGACTGTGATTGGCGAGAAATTCCGTCAGCTCTTCATAGCTGGCAAATTTTTTAATATCCGTGGGGACGAGGGCCGTTCCCGTGGGCTGCCCGGTGCCGCCGGGCGGCACGTAGATCCATGCCCAGGGTTTGGCCGGCAATTTCAAAAGCGTCTGGCTGACCACATAGACGCCGCCGACAATCAGGGCGGCGGCTACGGTGATGAGAATAAAGAGGATGAGCGCCGCGCGGCTCTTGGGCGCGGGCGGTTCATCAAAACCCTGCGGCGGTTCGATCACCGGCAGATTATCTGCGTGCGGAGTAGATTCATTGGACATAGGTGGTCGCTAGGTTAATAAAGTGGATAACACATATTATACCATATTACTTAATATACGGTGTAGCATGCCGTCGGGTAACAGTCAGATGCAATCATTTTGCCACGGCAAAAAACAGCCCGCCGGGCTGTTCTTTGATGCCGAAATTTGTAGCCGTGGTTTATTTCCGGAGCCGCCGGGTGTGTTTGGCCAGCCGCCGGCCGATGGCGGTGTTCTTCTTCGCATGCTTGGTGCGGGCTCTTGCCGCAGTGTTCTGTCCCATAGGTTTTTACAAAAAAATTATCACTACCGGTCTTTCGACTATAACAGGAATGCCGGCAATTTTCAAGCCGGGTTCGAACGGTTGACTTTTTCGGTCTCCTATAGTACGATTCGGTTTCGTGTTCCTTGGCAATAAATGGGTGTGCTCGGTGCGCACCTAATGCATAGAGAAGGAGGGGCAAGCGTCGCTGGAGCGGCGCGGTTGCGTTGCGGACGTGCATCCTTGCGTTTGGTGGCTTGGCGCAGGGGATTTTTTTGAACAAGCCAAACAGATTCTGTCTCTGAAGGAGGATTGTCGTGCAAAAGATCAAGGGTCCGTCCATTTTCCTGGCGCAGTTCATGGGCGCCAAGCCGTTCGACACGCTCAGGAACGCCTGCCGGCAGGTGGCTGCGTGGGGCTACAAGGCCATTCAGGTGCCCACGTGGGACGGAAGGTGCATCGACCTCAAGCAGGCCGCCGAGAGCAAGGCGTACTGCGATGACTGGCAGGCGGTCCTGCAGGAGTTCGGGCTCGATGCCTCCGAGGGGGCCTTCCATCTGCAGGGCCAGCTGGTCGCCGTGAACCCGGTCTACGACGAGGTCTTCGACGGCTTCGCGCCCGAGGCGGTGCGCGGCAACCCCAAGGCGCGGACCGCGTGGGCGATCGAGCAGTGCAAGCTCGTGGCCCAGGCCAGCCGGAACCTCGGGCTGACCGTGGCGCCGGGCTTCACCGGGTCGCTGGCGTTCCCGTTCCTGTACCCCTGGCCGCCGCGGCCCAAGGGGCTCATCGACGCGGCCTTCACCGAGCTCGGCAGCCGCTGGAAGCCGATCCTCGACGTCTTCGAGGAGTGCGGCGTGGACGTCGCCTGGGAGCTGCACCCCGGTGAGGACGTCTTCGACGGCCTCACCTACGAACGGTTCCAGGCGGCGGTCGGCAACCACAAGCGGTCGAAGATCAACTACGACCCGTCGCACTTCCTGCTCCAGTGCCTCGACTACCTGGAGTTCATCCGCATCTACCACGACCAGATCGTCGCCTTCCACGTCAAGGACGCGGAGTACCGGCCCAGCGGCCGCTGCGGCGTCTACGGCGGCTACGCCGACTGGGTGAACCGGGCCGGCCGGTTCCGCAGCCTCGGCGACGGCCAGGTGGACTTCAAGTCCATCTTCGCGCTGCTGACGCAGTACGGCTACGCCGGCTGGGCGACGCTCGAGTGGGAGTGCTGCATCAAGGGCGCCGAGCAGGGAGCCCAGGAGGGTGCGCCGTTCATCGCGTCCTGCATCATCACCCCGCCGGAGCGCGCCTTCGACGACTTCGCCGACGCCGGCGTCGACGCCAACAAGATCAACCGGCTGCTCGGCCTCGCCGCGTAGTCGGTCTCGGCGACAACAGACACTGAACATTCAACCACCTGCCCGGAGGAGCAGGTGGTTTCTTTTTAATTTCCGGCCGCAAGATCCCGTGGCCTGCGAGGCAAGGGTGAATTGCGTGACGGAAATTAACCCAGCCCTTCGCGAAGGGCTGGGTTAGTACAAATATTTTTTGTGAGTCGGCCTGGTTCGGAGTGAGGATGCTTATTTCTTAAACCCGAACAGGTGTTTGAAAATCGCGCGGTATAACCGCCGGCGCGAGATCATGCCGACCAGTTTGCCTTTCTGTACCACCGGCAGCCGGTGGATGCCGCGGGCCATCATCGTGGCGCCGATCTGCACCAGCGGCGCATCCGGTGTAGTTGTGATGGGTTTTTTAACAACCTCGGAAATTTTTTTATTGCCGGATTCGCGCAGCCACGTTTCCATGCCTTCGGGTTCGCAGCAGGGGAGTATGGCTTCCTGCGCATAGAATTCCTGGTAGGTCGGGAAAAGTGTGCCGAACAAATCTTTTTCGGAAACCACGCCCACAAGATTGCCTTTCGCATCCACCACCGGCGCGCCGGAGAACTCCCCCCGGTGCAGGATTTCGGCCGCCTCGCGGACGGTCGCATCCGCCGGGATAGTCTTCAGACCTTTGACCATGATGTCTTTGACCAGCAGGATTTTTTTGCGCATAGCAGTATTTCGATTATGAATATTATTTTGCCCACGGGCGGCTATTCCGGAATTGGCGTATCAGACAGGAAGTTGCCGGTGCGAACCGGTCGGCAAAGTTTTGATACATCGAACTCACCTGGGCTGAGTGGGGCCGACATCGCGGGTACGCGGCAGTCGTAGATCGTGTACGCACCCTCTACCTCCCTCACGTACTCCAAAAAACAAGTATTTCCCTCCGTGGTGCCTCCCTTTATGGTAATGGAGTTGGACCCGAGACCGTACGTGTTTACCCGTCGTTCGCCCGGCTGGCAGCGCGCGAAGTCGATAGCGTCTTCCCACGTCAACGATTGGGGCGGCGTCGGACTCGACACGGCTACCGGTGCGCCGTTGGACGTTGGTTGCGGGGTTGGGGCGGGCGGGGGCTGCGGCTGCGTGCAGGCGGACAGGGCAAGACCCGCTCCGACGAGTACAGTGGTAATGGTGACGCGCGGCATACCGTAATGGTAGCACATCTGCGCTACCACAGGTGGGTGACAAGGATTTTGACGCCGATCGCCACCAGCACCAGGCCGCCGAATGTTTCCGCCTTTTTCCCCCACAGGTCGCCGCAAATTTTTCCCAGCGAGATGGCCGCCAGCGATAATCCAAACGTCACCAGGCCGATCAGAATCACTGCCAGGGCAACCGCGGTGGGCACGAAGGCAAAAGTCACGCCGACCACGAGCGCATCGGTGCTGGTCGCCACTGATAAAAGGAGTAGTACCCCGATGCTGTTGATGCAGATATTTCTTTCTTCAACCGGCTTGAACGATTCCCATACCATTTTGATGCCGATCAGGGACAGCAAGGTAAACGCCAGCCAGTGGTCGAATCCCATGATGGCGTTTTTAAATCCTGTACCAAGCATCCATCCCACGAGCGGCATGAACAGCTGAAAAAGTCCGAACGACGCCGCGATGGTGAGGGCTTTGCGCCGGGAGAGCGAACGGTGGTGCGCTCCGTTGGCGGCGGCCACCGCCATGGCGTCCATTGCCAGGGCAACGGCGACCAATAAAATGTTGAGCGTGGACATAGTGCGGGATGAATGGAGATGTTGATAGTATACGAGAATCGGAGCGGTATCACAATTTGTCGGAGGTAAAGACGGCCACAAAAATTTTATAAAAAAGACCCGCGACCGAAGCCGCGGGGTTTTGGGATCTAGTCAATGAGCGTAAGGTTGGGGAATGTGGCCGCCAGTTTGTGCCAGGAGTCGGTGAGTCGCGTGTCTTTCCCCTGGGCAATCCACACGCCACTCCGCTTGATGCGGGCGATGGTGCTTCCGATCCGATGCTCAACCGGCTCGCTTTGCAGCAGCCGCCGCGTGAAGCCGATGTCGGTGTAGAGCGCGACGTGCTGCAGATCGTCGAGGGCGCAGCCGTACCATCGGGACACCTGCCGGGTCAGCTGGTGGTACGCATCCAGGTTGCCGAAGTAGGCGCGCAGCGCCGTCTCCTGGTCCACCCCGAGTTCTTTCACCAGAATCTGTGTGGCGTTGCGTGCCCAGCAGTACCAGTCATCAGGGTTCTGGCGTTCCGGAATGGTGGAGCCGTCGTTGACGGTCAGTTCCTCCCACAGTACGGTTATTCCTTCGTCGAGCCACTTGCTGCCGCAACGCCGGAAGCCGCCATTGGCCTTCGGTTCCAGCTGCAGGAAGCCGATGCGGTACCGGTTACGCTGCAAGCTCAGCGCGTGGCCGGTTTCGTGAGCGACGATAAGGTTGGGGAGCGTGTGGGCGACAAAGACGGCGTTGTGCTCCAATGAGTAGGCGCAGACGTGGTGCGGCGGAGCCCAGCAGCGGAGGTGACCGGGCAAACCGCGGTGGAGCAGGTCATCGGTGACGACGATGGTAAAGCCGGCCGGATTGCCGACGTAATTCCGTTCGGCGGCGATCCGGACGCAGTCGTCGGCCTGTGCGCCGAACGCGCGCTTTTTTTCCGGCAGTGTCGCCCGGTAGCGAACGATGCGGTCGGCCACTGCCTGGCGGAGTGCCGGTTCGAGCGGTACGCCGGCCGGCAGCTCGAACGTTTTGCGCAGCCACCGCTGGGAAACGGCGGTTGTCCGGTTGGCGGTAATGTTGCCCAGCGCCTGTTCGCCGAGCTGTTCGAGCATGCAGCCGCCGTAGGCCTCCAGGTCGAGGACGGTGATTTGTGTACTCACGTTGGGTACTCCTCTTCTGTTTTCAAATGGCGGAAATTCGCACTCGCAAAAGGTTCAATGGTTACGAGACGTAACGCTGTATGATATGCGCAAAGGTGCGATTTGTCAAGCATATTAGGAGGAATAAAAAAACGATTCGTGGGTCATACTATATATAATTACACCTCGTTGTTCGTTACTCCCCACTTTAATTTCCTTGAAACAAAAAACACCTCCCCCGAATAGGGGAGATGTCTTT
This sequence comes from Patescibacteria group bacterium, assembly GCA_028712155.1. GTDB lineage: Bacteria > Patescibacteriota > Patescibacteriia > Buchananbacterales > GWA2-38-13 > VMFR01. The sequence continues at coordinate 5,027 of JAQTQO010000024.1, forward strand.
TTGGGGTGGCTAACGGGGATCGAACCCGTGACTGGAGTGCCACAGACTCCCGTGTTACCACTACACCATAGCCACCATAGAATCGGAAATTGTAAATTTCGAAAGCGATTGGTTTTGGATTGCCTTCCCCTCCTAAATTTGCCCCCGGAGAGAATCGAACTCCCATAGCCGGCTTAGAAGTCCGGTGTTCTATCCATTGAACTACGGGGGCACGGGCAAATTTGGGAGGGCAAGTTGTCACGCAACGGTGCGCCATTCGTGGCCGATAATGTGTGCATCCGAATTCCGCAAGCGTACCAGATTTTTTGTCCGCGGTCAATGCGGCGTCGGATGGGCGCGGGTCAGCGCTTTGGTCGGACGTAGATTTTGGTCGAAGCGATGGTCGCGTGGCCAAGGCGTTTCCTGACGGTTTCCAGGTCGTTGCCGGCGGCGAGAAGATTGGTGGCCACGGTGTGCCGCAGTGTCCGCGGCTTGACCGAAGAACCCAGGCCCGCGGCGTGTGCGTATTTTTTCATGAGGCGTTGGATGGAGCGCGGGGTCAGTGCGGTGGGATGTCCGGCGTCGGTGCGATTGGCCGCCGGGTCATGCCGCACGAACAGCTGCGGGGCGCGGTCGTGCCGCAGTTTGAGATACTGGGCGATCCAGTAGCGGCATTGCTGGGTCAGGGGGATGGTGCGGAGTTTGCCGTGCGGGGCGGGGATCGCCAGTTCCCCGCGCGATGCGATGACGTGGTCGCGTTGCAGCCGCGCGATCTCGCCCACCCGCAGTCCGCCGGAGCCCAGCAGCTCCAGGATCGCACGGTCGCGGTGTTGGAGCACGGCGTGTCCTTCGAGTTTGAGCGGCAACCCCAGCAGCCGGTTGAGCCCCGGGGTTTCCAACGTGCTGACGGCATGCGGCGTGGTCGGCTGCAGGGTAACGTCATTGGGCTGCAGCGTGGAAAAATTTTTCTGGTGAAGAAATTTGAGGAAGGTGCGCAGGGCCGTCAGGTGGTAATTGGCCGTCGGGGTTTTCAGGCGCGGGCCGTCGCCGCGTTGCAGCCAGTTTCTGAATTGCGCGACGGCGTCGGCGGTGATCTGCTCGGGGGACTGGATTTTTGTGACGCGCAAGAAGCGGTCGAGGTAGTGGCGGTAGTTGGCCGCCGTCTGCGGCGTTCTGCTCTGCGCCGAAACCAAATGATCGGTGAACTCGTCAATCAGGGCTGATAGTTTTGTTGCGGCCATAGAGTAAAGATGAGATTCCTCGGCAGGGCTCGGAATGACCCCAGCGCCGAGGTGGTGCTGGGGTCATTTTACGACGCTGCATTGGGTAGTGCAAGGGTTCAACATTCATGCGCCTTGCCCTCCGAAGAATCCGGTGGGGCTTGCAATATTTCCGTTCTTGTGCTAGAGTAGGGCCACGAGTTTTTGATCCACGGTTGCTTCGCAGCACGCCGGTGCCAGGCGGCTGAGCGCGGCAATTCGTGGGGTGATCAGCACCCGGGCACGCCCAACACAAAACATTGGGTACAAACGAGCGGAAGCGTTTTTCCGTCCGTCCGGGTAGCAGGGGAGTATCTACCGGACGTTTTATTTTTATCTATTTATAATCTTTGTGGAGTAAACCAATATGCTCGATAAGAAATCCAAGGCGAAAATCATCGGCAAATTCAAGACCCACCAGGGGGACACTGGCTCCTCGCAGGTGCAGATCGCGATTCTGACCGAGGAGGTCAAGCAGCTGACCAAACATCTCAAGGATCACAAGAAAGATTTTTCTTCGCGCCGCGGGTTATTGCGCAAGGTGGCCGAACGCCGCAAACTCCTCCATTATCTCTATTGGGAGGATCAGGATGGGTACGAAAAACTTGTCGCGACGCTCAAGCTCAAAGTGGTCAAGCCGATCCTCGGCGGGCCGACGGCGGCGGAACTGGCGGAAGCGGAAGCAGCCGAGGAAACGGCCGCTCCGGCGACCGAGGTTGCCGGCGGAGGTGCGGCGTAAATTATTTGAATTATTTAACGTGCGTCTGCGTTCGTGCCAATAGGGCGCGATGCGGCAGCCGCCCGTGAACTACCAGTATGGTGAAATACCAAGATCAACGCATCGGCATTTTCGTGGACGTGGCCAACATGTACCACTCCGCGAAGAATTTGTACGGTGCCCGCTTGAATTTCAAAGAAGTATTGAAAGTGGCGGTGGCCAACCGACGGCTGATCCGGGCGATTGCGTACGTCATCAAGTCCAACAGCTCCGAAGAGCAGGGGTTCTTCGATGCATTGGAGAAGTCCGGTTTCGAAGTGAAGTACAAAGACCTGCAGGTATACGCCAGCGGCGCCAAGAAAGCGGACTGGGATGTCGGCATGGCAGTGGATGCGGTCAAGCTCGCCGATAAATTGGACACGGTGGTCCTGGTGACCGGCGACGGCGACTTCATACCCCTGGTGATTTACCTCAAGGAGAAATACGGCTGCAAGGTTGAAGTCATCAGTTTTGGCCGCACGACCTCGGGCAAGCTGTTGGAAACCGTTGATGACTTCATTAATCTCGATTCAGACAAAAAATTCCTATTGAACACAAAATAGGTTCGCTCTTTCCGAAACGTTTTATTCTTTACGGGCCAGCGTCAGGTGCGTGGTACGTCGTTGGTAGTTTCCGCTGATGGGATCTTGCCGGACCGATCAACGGAAAATACTAGTGACGTGCTCACGAAACTTCGGCGGTGGCTTCCAAGGAGCCATCTATGGATGTGCAAAAAACGGTTACCGGAGGGGTAACCACGTTTACGACCGAGTTCTACGGTCATCCGTTGACCGTAGAAGTTGGACGGTTTGCCGCGCAGGCGGGCGGCAGCTGTACTGTGCGCTACGGCGAGACCGTGGTGCTCGCGACCGCCGTGATGTCGGATTCCGTCCGGGAAGGGATCGATTACTTTCCGCTGACGGTGGACTACGAAGAGCGGTTGTACGCAGCCGGCATTATCAAGGGCAGCCGCTGGGTGAAGCGCGAGGGGCGCCCGTCGGATGAAATTATCGGGACGACCCGCATGGTGGATCGTTCGATCCGTCCGCTGTTCCCCAAGTCGCTGAAGAACGACGTGCAGGTCATTATCACCGCGCTCTCGTACGATAACGAGAACGATTCCGACGCCATCTCGATCCTGGCGGCGTCGATTGCCGTGGCCATTTCCCCGATCCCGTGGGACGGGCCGATCGGCGGTTTGCGGGTGGGACGCGTGGCGTCCGCCACGGAACCTGAAAAATCCGAGTGGGTGGTGAACCCCACCGTGGCCGCTCGCGAGAAAAGCAGCCTCGACCTGATCGTCGCCGGTACGGATGAACGGGTGATCATGGTAGAGGCTGGGGCCAATGAAATCTCTGAAGAACAAGCCTTCCAGGCGATTGAGTTCGCAAAAAAACCGCTGGGCCAGATGATGGAACTCGTGGCAGCGGTGATTAAGGCCGTCGGTAAGACCAAAGCCATGCCCGCGGCACCGGTCGTGGACGACAGCCTTACGCCGGACGTCGTTAAGGCGCTGCAGGCGCGCACCGATGCCTGGGTGACCGAACACGCCCGCCCGGCATTGTTTGGCGGCAAGCTCACGACGAAGAGCTCGCGCAAAGAGGTTGTCGAGCAGCTCGCGACGCAATATGAGGACGAATTGGTCGCTGCCAGCACGCCGAAAGAGCAGCGCCGGCTGGCGGCGGAGCAGTTCTTTGTTGCCGTCGAGGGGCTGATTTCACAGATGATTTTGCGTGAGGGCGTGCGGGTGGACGGCCGTAAGCTCGATGAGGTGCGGCCGCTCCAGTCAATCGTCGGCGTTCTGCCGCGCACCCACGGGACCGGCCTGTTCCAACGCGGGGAAACCCAGGTGCTGTCCGTCGTGACGCTGGGTTCGCCCGGTGACGTGCAGCTGCTGGAGAATCTTGAAGGCGAGAGCAAGAAGCGCTACATGCACCACTACAATTTCCCGCCGTTCTCGGTCGGCGAAGTGGGGCGGCTGGGGTCGCCCGGCCGGCGCGAGATCGGCCACGGACTATTGGCCGAGCGTGCCCTCGTCCCGGTGCTGCCGCCGAAAGAGGAGTTCCCGTACACCATCCGCGTCGTATCGGAAGTGCTGTCGTCCAACGGTTCGTCCTCGATGGGGGCGACGTGCGGTTCCAGCCTGGCGTTGATGGACGCGGGCGTGCCGATCAAGAAAGCCGTGGCCGGCCTCGCGATGGGACTGGCGACCGATGACCAGGGCAATTACAAGATCATCACCGACCTGCAGGACCTGGAGGACGGCATGGGCGGCATGGACTTCAAAGTAGCCGGTACGCGCGACGGTATTACCGCCATCCAGATGGACACCAAGACCAAGGGGTTGACGCTGTCGATGGTGCAGGAGACCTTGCAGCTGGCGAAAGCGGGCCGGATGAAAATTTTAGAAGTGATGGAACAGGCGATCGCCGCGCCGCGGCCGGAGCTGTCTCCGTACGCGCCGCGCATCGTGACGGTGCAGATCAATCCGGATCGCATCCGCGACGTCATCGGTCCGGGCGGCAAGATCATCAACAAGATTATCGATGAGACCGGTTGCGACATTGATATCGAACCGGACGGCCGCGTGATGATCACCGGTACCGATCTGGCCAAGACCCAGAAAGCGGTGGATTGGGTCAAGCTGTTGACCAAGGAAGTCGTCGTCGGCGAAGTGTACCAGGGCAAGGTCACCAGGATTCTTGACTTCGGTGCGTTCGTCGAGGTGACACCGAGCAAAGAGGGCATGGTCCATATCTCGGAACTCGCGGCGAACCGCGTGGACAAGGTGACCGACGTGGTCAAGATCGGCGACGTGGTTTCCGTGAAAGTGATCGGCATTGATGAGATGGGCCGCGTCAACCTTTCGATGCGTGCGCTCCTGCCGCCGAGCCAGGGCGGGGGAGAAGAGTACCGTCCTGCGCCGCGCACGTTTGATCGGCCGCGTCGTGGTGGGCCGGAAGGCCGCGGACGCGGACGACCCGGCGGCGGACGTCGGTTCTAGGTCCCGCGCCACAACATAATCTACGATCGCCACTCCTGCACAGGGGTGGCGATTTGGTTTTTTGGGGCGAGCATTTCGCCATGAGATCCCTCGCGGAGTTCACCCCGTCGCATGACGGGGCTCGGGATGAATCGGTAGGAATGGTTTTCACCGATTCAGGTTATCAACAATACTGTGGATAAATTGGGGTAAATGTTGTTGATTACTAGAACAGAAAATTGTTGTCCGCGGTAGATTTGAAAATGGCTCTATCAGAATAAAAATCATCAAAATATGCAATGTTTTCTTGACAGTAATTGAGTTGGATGCTATACTAAATATGCTGCGTATAGGCACGAGTCCTTTACAACCAGAAAGATTTTCCCAATCTGATTGTTTTGGGGGAATTTTTCTCCTCTCTACTTCACTTCGTGTTTTACACTCGCCGCAAAGGTGAGTGGTCTGCAGATGGCCAAGCTGACGGCCACCAGATCAAAACAAAAATAAAACATCGGCTGGAGCGGTTCATCCCGTATCCAACCAAAGCCAGGTAGAGGGGCGTTCGAGTCAGCCGAACTCAAAAAGGGGGTGAAAGGTACGTGATGCTCTGTGAAGGGATGAGGGTAATGAACCATAGTTCATTATCGCCATCCCTTTACAGTCTTCCGCCCTTCATCTCAACGAAGGGCGAACAGGACTGTAATAATATTTATTTTCCTCCGTTCGCCCTTTTCATTTACCCAAAAAACGCACGAGCCATTGTCAAAATCAATGCGATTACCTATACTTATTATGTTGAGTTCGTTGTTTTTATGGATCCCAAAAATCTCAAAATCATCAAAGACAAACTCCTGGCCGAGGAAAAACAGCTCCAGGATCGTTTGAGTTGGTTCACGGTGCAGGACAAGGATAATCCCGACGACTTCCACGCGCGGTTTCCCAACTACGGCGACAAGGAAGACGAGAACGCCGCCGAGGTTGCCGCGTACTCGGACCGGTTGTCGATGGAGCATACCGTGGAGACCGACCTGCGGGACATCCGCAAGGCATTAGCGAGCATCGAGAAGGGCACGTACGGCATTTGCCAGTACTGCAAAAATCCGATTGAGGAGCAGCGGTTGCTCATCCGCCCCACCTCGAGCTCCTGCGTGCAGTGCAAAAAGAAACTCAAGGGCGAACAGGCGTGAGGCCCGGGCTGGTGGTCGCCGGATTGGCGGCCGCTGCGCTGCTGGTGACGCTGGATCGCTTCATCAAAGTTTACCTTACCCTTAACCCCGCGCGTGGCGGGGTTGTTTTAGCTGGATGGCTGAACATCCGTACGACCGCCAACCCCACCATCGCGTTCGGCCTGCCCTTTCCGTCGGCCTGGCTGCCGGTGCTGACGTTTCCGATCATCGTCGCGTTCAGCTGGTGGTGGTGGCAGGCATTGCGGCACCACGATCATCCGACGGTTGCCGCACTGGCGTTCGTGGTATTGGGTGCGTCCTCCAACCTCGTGGACCGGTTGCGCTGGGGTCATGTGATTGACTACATTGATGTTCCAGTCTTTACCGTCTTCAATTTGGCGGATGTGATGATCACGATCGGGGTGGGGACACTAATATTGCGGGAGTTGATACACTGGTGGCAGCGGGGTAATACCAATCCGAGATCTTAATCTCCGAATTCTAAGCAACAACCAGCTCGGATATTATCCCCATTATTTAAACACGGATAACTATTTCAAATTCATCAGTATGGAATTCAACGATCTGCAAAAAAGGGTCATTGATACCGCCACAAGTTACGGGAAAAAATACGACATTACAATGGATGAGGATTTCGCGTTGCTGAAGTTGTATGAAGAGGTAGGGGAATTCGCCCAGGCAGTCCTCATTCACAGAAAAAAGAGCCGGCCGGAAAAGCATGTCGCAAAAGACGTATCCAAAATGAAATTGGCAGACGAACTGGCGGATGTTGTCGGTATAGCGATCCTAAACGCGCATCTATTGGGGATTGATTTGGAAGAAGCCATCAGCAATAAATGGAGGGGAGCATACTAAGGTGGCGTCTGAGTGTCATATAGTTTGATTGAATTTATGTCCGCTCGCGTACTCTCTGCCGCGCTCGTCGGGCTTGAGGCCGTGCCCGTGGAAGTCGAAGCCGACCTGTCGGCGCAGCTGCCGGGACTTTTGATCGTCGGGTTGCCGGACCAGGCCGTGGAGGAATCCAAGGAGCGCGTACGGTCGGCGCTGAAAAATTCCGGGTTCCCGCCGCTGCGGCAGAAAGTCACCATCAACCTGGCGCCGGCCGATTTGCGCAAAGAAGGTCCGGCCTACGACCTGCCGATTGCCGTGGCGATGATGGTCGCTGCCGGCAACTTGACCTTTCGCGAGCCGTGGGGGAGCCAGCTGTTGGTCGGTGAGTTGTCGCTGGACGGAACACTGCGCGCGGTCCCGGGCGTACTTTCCGTTGCCAGTTTTGCCAAGCGGCACGGAGTTTCCGCGCTCTACGTTCCTGAAGCGAATGTGGCCGAGGCTTGTTTGGTTTCGGGCCTGAAAGTCTTTGGTGTCAAATCCTTGCATCAGCTTGCGCTCCATATTAACGGAGTCGAGCTTATCGTTCCGCAAGAATCCTCGGGGCTGCCTCCGCGGCCGATTGATGTTTTGGCCGAAATTGACCTGGCGCAAATCCGCGGCCAGGAAGGAGTCAAGCGCGCGCTGGAAATTGCCGCGGCCGGCGGTCATAACATCCTGATGTCCGGCCCGCCTGGGGCAGGCAAGACCTTGCTCGCAAAAGCGTTTGCCGGAATTTTGCCGGCCATGACCGACGACGAGGTATTGGAAGTCACCCGCATTTATAGCGTGGCGGGCGCGTTGCCCCCGGGACAAGCGCTCGTACTGCACCGGCCTTTCCGCAGCCCGCATCATTCGGCTTCCGGCGTAGCGCTGGTGGGTGGCGGTTCGACCCCGCGGCCGGGCGAAGTCAGCTTGGCCCACCGCGGCGTGCTGTTCCTCGACGAATTTCCGGAATTTCCGCGCACGGTGCTCGATAACCTCCGCCAGCCGCTCGAAGACGGCGTGGTGACCGTGGCGCGCGTCGCGGCCAGCATGCGGTTTCCTGCACGTTTCACCTTGGTTGCCGCAGCTAACCCTTGCCCGTGCGGCTACCTCACCGACCCCGAGCACCCGTGCATCTGCAGTCCGACCCAGGTGGCAAAATACGCCAAGCGCATTTCCGGCCCGCTTTTGGACCGCATTGATCTGCACGTGGAAGTTCCGCCGGTCAAGATCGAAAAGCTCACCACCGACCAGTTGGAAGAACCTTCTGCAGCAGTACGTAAACGGGTGCAAGCCGCGCGCGACCGTCAGACCCAGCGATTCGCCGCCGCAAAATCTAAGTCGAAGACCAACGCCGAGATGACGCTCGAGGAGCTCAAAACCTTCGTCAAATTGACCGATGAAATCGTCACCTTCTTGCGGCAGGCGCAAACGCGGCTGCAGCTTTCCGCGCGAAGTTTCCACCGCACGCTGAAACTCGCGCGTACCATTGCCGACCTGGCGGGGGAGGAAGAGGTCAAGCTGCAGCAGATTGCTGAGGCTTTGCAGTATCGGCCGAAGGGGGAGTAGTCTTTCGCCACCTTTGGCAGCAAAGGTGGCGCCAAACTGGCGAGCAGACTCCGTCCGCCCAGGGCGGACTCCGATGCTCGCATCGGACGGCAGTGGAAAAATTATTAAAAAGAACACCCACACCTGAAATCTCAGATGGGGTGTTTTATTAAAGTAGCTTTTGCCCTACGGCGAAACTTAGCACGGGTATTCGAGATGGCCTTACCCGCATCAGTTTATGGGCGCGCCATACCGTAGGCGAAAATGGATGCTGAGGGTGGTGGTCGAATACGTCGGGATACCAGCCATCGTAGAGGCGGAGCGCTTTACATGTGCTCACCGCGAAACCGGCATCTCGCATGAGTGCCTTAATTTCTGTAGGCAACAACGTCAGTGAGGGAACGCAATACTCGCGTCCATCGACGACGAATCTGGTTTGGTCAATCGGAATGCCGTAGATATCCTTTCGGATGACCTTCATGAGCCGACGGTGTGGATAGGTCACCACAAACATGCCATTTGGCCGCAAGGTTTCGAACACATTCCGATATAGCTTAGGCTGGTTAGGGATATGATCAATTAAGGCGCCGATAACGACATCAAAGGAGCCATTAGGTAAGACGGTGCTTACGGCATCACCTCTGATTTGAGTCGGCGCTTTTCCGTCCTCGTATTTTTTTAGGTAGTCTGTTCCCCGCGGATGCAATTGGCGAGCGACGCGCAGCATCTCGCTTGAGATATCCAATTCCACCAGCCGACTATCCTTTATGCGCTGGTGAAACAATCCTAGACAAAGAATGCAAAGCGTTCTGCGTTGCTCTCCGTTTCCCACACCAACCGTGAGCACATCAAGTTCTTCAAGGGTCTTGCCCAATCTTTTGGTCTGCCACAAGCATGCCCGTAGGATTGCCATTCGTTGCACGCCTTGGAAGAACTCAATGGTCCGATGGGCGTTGGTACCGTAGCTTTTCGCAAGTAAATCGTAGACTACTTGCACTGAATGAGCAGCCATTATTTCTCCTTGTCAAAGTGCTTCGAAAACAGGCCTACCTTACCAGGTTGTCGGTATCGTGGTCAAGTTGCCTGATCACGGGAGGAGGTGATAGAGTAACTTTTATTACTAACCATATTGATTATGCACTCGGAAAAGGTAGAGAAACTTTGGGGTTGGCAATCTGCAGTAATTGAAAAAATTATTAATATCGGCATGGATGAGTTTGCTAAGGGGATTAGTGATTTGGCCAAGGCTTTCCAGCCGGCTGATCGGTGGCTGCGGTGCATTGATGAGGGTACGCCGGGCGGAGTGCATATGGCAGGGTCGGGGATTTTGCTTGGGGTTGGGGCGGCGGCGGAAGCGGCTCGGGCGGCCGGAGCGACGACCATTACCAGCCACGAGGAGTGCGGGGCGGCGAAACTGTACGCGACGGAAAAAGGGTTGGACCCGGAAAAATCTGACACATACGGCCAGGAGTTTGCGCGCGACCTGGCAAAGGAGCTTGGCGTTAACTACTGTCATCTACCACTTTCTGAAATGGCGCGGCCGGCTGGCCTGCACGTGGCGCGTGTTGCGTATTACGACGGTACCGGCAGCTTTGACCCGTCGCGGTTACCCGATACGCTGCCGGCCGGGTTTGTCATCAGCCGCCGCTATTTGAAGCCGGACTACGCGCGGCGCGAGTGCGAGATCGCCATTACGATCGCACTCGGCCACCATGGCTTTGGCGAATTGTTCACCAAGGATTCGCCGTTCATTTTGGTCGTTGTCGGAGATGCGAAAGACTCAGCTTTTTCGCTCCAGAGTCTGCGCACGGAAATTGAGCCCTTGGTGCATCCGTATCACGGCCGGGTCGTTATTGATGGTTTCCTGACGCCGGCTGATTAAGAATTTATGAAGTCCGTCACACCTTTACATACTGTTGCCGTTGCATCAATCTTCTGACGGTGCTATGCTTTCGGTACTTATGGAACTGCGTGCAATTCGCATAATTAGGACTTGGCTGTTGACGCTCGCCGTTATCGGTGTTTTTGTCGTAACGGTGGGCGGGCCGTGGCATGTGCTGTCCATGGCCATGGCGCATGAGCACGGCGGTGCCATGGCGGATTGCCCGCTGATGGGTACGATAACACTTTGCACGATGACGCCGGTGGAGCACCTGTCGCTTTGGCAGCGCGCATTCATGGCTGTGACGGAGCAAATCGGTAGTCTGTTGTTCTGGGTGCTGCTGCCGGTGGTCGTTTGGTTTTTTTGGTCGCAGCGGCAGTGGTTGATCGAACAGGTAAAGAAAAGACCTCCCGATAGCTGGTTGCAACGTTTTCTTACCTATCACAAAACTCCCGGCGGCCATATTTTGCAGTGGGCGTTTTCCACCGGAATTCTTCATCCAAAAATTTACCCGGAGTTCATCGCGTAGCACCCGCGAGCTTTGCCGTACCGAGAACGGTCGTCTGGCATGAGCTGTCGCAGGTGTTTTTTCGTCGCGCTTACTCACCTAAACAACGCACGTATGAACTCCAAAAAAATGCAATACCAGATTCACGGCATGCATTGCGCAAACTGTGAAGTACTCATTGAGCGTCAGCTCAAAAAAATCCCCGGTGTCGTCGGCGTTCACGTCAATCGGGCAAGCGGCCAGGCGGCGATTGATTGTTCGCGCGAACCGGGAATGGGAGAAATGCAAAAAATGCTCAGCCCGCACGGCTACACTATTTCGGCTCTGGGTGCGCCGGCGCCAACCGTGCAGAAATCAGGCCGCCGCTACGCCGAGATCGGCGGGGCGTTCGTGCTGGTGTTCGCGCTCTACCTCCTCGCCAAACAGTTTAACCTCATCCCGTCCGGTTTCGGCGTTTCGGAAGAAATGGGTTTGGGGATGGTGTTCGCGATCGGTTTGGTGGCGGCGGTATCCAGCTGCATGGCGGTCACCGGCGGGTTGCTCCTTGCGATCGCGGCCAAACATAACGAACGTCACCCCGACGCGAGTAGTTGGCAGAAGTTCCGTCCGCACCTCTACTTCAATGTCGGCCGTGTCGCTTCGTACACGCTGCTCGGCGGTGCGGTCGGCGCACTCGGTTCGATGCTGACGATTTCTCCGCGAGCGACCGGCGTGCTCACGGTGCTCGTGAGTCTCGTCATGGTGCTGCTCGGCCTCCAGCTCCTCCATCTCTTTCCGGGTTTGCAGCGGTTGCAGCCGCGGATGCCGAAGTTCATTGCCCATCGCGTTCACGATATGAGCGGTTCGGAACACCGCGCAGGTCCAGTGCTGTTGGGCGCGGCCACGTTCTTTCTGCCCTGCGGGTTCACCCAGGCGCTGCAGCTGTACGTCCTCTCCCAGGGCAATGCGGTACGCGGCGCACTGACGATGCTGGTGTTCTCTTTGGGAACGCTGCCGGCACTGCTGTCGGTTGGCGCCATCTCCAGCTTCGCCCGCGGATCATTTCAGCGGTACTTCCTGAAGTTCGCCGGGGCGCTGGTAATCCTTCTGGGGATCGGGAACATCAATCGCGGTTTGACGCTGGCGGGCGTGCCGCTGAGTTTCGGCGGATTTTCAGCCAGCCCAACCGCGGCGGCTAACGACGCGGTCAAAGATGAAAATGTCTTACTGGAAAACGGCGTGCAGGTGGTCGAAATGAAAGTGACCGGCTACGAATACTCGCCTTCGCGCTTCACGGTGCGCCAGGGCGTGCCGGTCGAATGGCGCATCGACGGCACGGGTGCGGCGGGCTGTGCCCAGGTCATCACGATGCCAAAGCTCAACATCACCGAATACTTGCCGCGCGATGGCGTCAAAACGATTCGCTTTACGCCCGAGAACACCGGGACGCTCCCGTTCAGCTGCACCATGGGCATGACCACGCCGGGCGCAGCCTTCACGGTGGTGGCAAATACCGATACCACCAGTGCCTTGACAGCGCCGTCCGGTGGTGATACGATACTAGGCGCCAAATGCGATCCGCAAATCGCCAACTGTCTTTCGACGCAACGGCTGCAAATGTCCATTACTCGCGAACGCGGGTTTAGCCCCAACACCTTTACCGTGAAAGTCGGTCAACCGGTCGAACTGGAAATCGACACGCAGGTGCCGCTGTCCGGCTGCATGAGCACGCTGGTGATCCCCGAGTATAACGTCGCACATCGTTTGTCGTTAGGAAAAACCACCTTGCGGTTTACGCCAACGAATACCGGCGTCGTACCGTTCACCTGCAGTATGGGCAGTTGGCAAGGGCAGTTTACCGTGGTTGAGTAACTTGCTACGGTATAAGTGCATACGCATATGACGACGATTGTCCAAATAAACGGGACGCATTGCGAGTCCTGTAAAGCGTTGATTGAAGACGTTTGCCGTGAGGTGCCGGGCGTCAAGAGTTGTACCGTTGATTTCCGCACCGGCAAAACCGAGGTGCGCCACGACGAGCAACTCGATTGGCAAATTTTCAAGGAGGCCATCGAGAGTCTCGGGCAGTACCGCGTAACCATTCCCAGCGTATGAAGACGACTACTTTCAGTATCGTCGGGATGCATTGTGCTTCGTGCGCGGTGCGTAACGAACGCAGCTTGAAAAAAATTGCCGGCGTGCGGAGCGTGGCGGTGAATCTGGCGACCAACACCGCGACAGTTGAATATGACGAACGACAAACGAAGAGGCAGACATTGCTCGACGCCGTGGTTCGGAACGGCTACAAAGTGCTGGCCCACCAGGAAAACCACGACCACCACGCCATGGCCAAGCGCGAAGTCGCTCAGGCAAAAGCCAAAGCCATTGCGGCGCTGGTGCTGATGACGCCGGTACTGGTACTGGCCATGTTTGATGTCGAACTGCCGTTCACCTGGGGACCCTACAATGCGAGCGTCTGGGTCCAGGCGATCCTCGGCAGCGCCATTATTCTTGGCTTTGGCTGGGAGTTTCATGCCGGCATGCTGCGGCGGGCGCGCTATTTGACGGCGAATATGGATACGCTCGTTTCACTGGGAACCTTGGCCGCGCTGGCGTTTAGCCTGTGGGCAATGGCCGTGGGTAATCCGCAGCGGTACTTTGAGACCGGTGCGGTGATTACGGCGCTCATTCTTCTGGGCCGGTACATTGAATCATTGAGCCGCGGCCAAGCCAATGCGGCCATTGAAAAGTTGATGAACCTGGGCGCGAAAACCGCCCGGTTGATTGCCGATGGGACGGAACGGGAAATTCCGATCGAAGAGGTCAGAGTTGGTGATGTGTTGCTGGTGAAACCCGGTGAGAAGATCCCGGTTGACGGGACGGTGGTCAAAGGCAGCTCAACCGTTGACGAGTCGATGCTGACCGGTGAGAGCATGCCGGTTGATAAAGGGGCAGAAGCGCCGGTGTTCGGGGCGACCATCAATTTGAACGGCGCAATCCAGATCCGGGCGACCAAAGTCGGCAAGGATACTATTCTGGCGCAAATCATTAAAATGGTTGCCGAAGCGCAGGCGAAAAAAGCACCGATCCAGAAACTCGCCGATCAGATTTCCGGTGTCTTCGTTCCGGTAGTTTTAGTACTGGCGGTACTTACCGCCGCCGGGTGGTACTTGGCGACCGGGGATTTTGCGCGCAGCTTGACCTATGCGGTGGCGGTGCTCGTGATCGCGTGTCCGTGTGCACTTGGCTTGGCCACCCCGACGGCGATCATGGTTGGTACGGGTGAAGGCGCTAAGCGCGGTATCCTCATCAAGAACGGTGAGGCATTGGAAAAGGGGAAACATATTGATGTGGTGGTGTTCGACAAGACCGGCACGCTGACCGAGGGCAAGCCGCGCGTGACGGATATCTCGCCGTGTGCGCCCGGGATGGCCGCCGATGAGTTCCTGACATTAGCGGGGAGTTTGGAACAGAACTCCGAACATCCGCTCGCGCAGGCCGTGGTCGCGGCAGCCAAGGAAAAATCACTGCCGCTGCGGGAGGTGGACGGCTTTACCAATCTCGCCGGCAAGGGAGTCGAGGGAAAAATCGGTGCGGAGGCGTACCGTCTGGGGCACGCCCGCTATCTGAACGAGGCCGGTGTCAATACGGCTGTCTGTACGGAGAAAATCTCCCAACTGGAGGCGGAAGCGAAAACCGTGGTGGTTTTGGCGAAGGGGAAAACCGCACTTGGCGTACTGGCGATTGCCGATACGATGAAACCGGATGCCGTTGCCGCCGTCCAGCAGCTGACGGCCAGCGGCGTGACCGCCGTCATGATCTCCGGCGACAACCGCCGGACCGCCGAGGCGATTGCCAAGCAGGCGGGCATCACCAGCGTACTGGCTCAAGTGCTGCCGCAGGAAAAAGCGGAAAAGGTTAAATTGTTACAGCGGGAGGGCAAGAAAGTCGCGTTCGTCGGCGATGGCATCAACGACGCGCCGGCGCTCGCACAGGCGAACCTCGGCGTTGCCATTGGTACCGGTACCGACATTGCGATTGAAGCCGGCGACATCGTGCTGGTGAAGGGGAGCCCGCTCAAAGTGGTCGAGGCGATCCAGCTGTCCCAGCGGACGTTCCGCACGATCGTGCAGAATATGTACTGGGCGTTCGGCTATAACGTGGCGGCGATTCCCTTAGCGGCGTTCGGTCTGCTCAACCCGATGATTGCCGCCGGCGCCATGGCGTTTTCCTCCATCAGCGTTGTAGGGAATAGTCTGCGGATCCGGCGCAAGCGATAAATTTCGTGCGAACCGGTCCATCCCCTTGGCCAGTCTTTTGGCCAAGGGGATTTGTGGTAGTTTGGCGAAGGGTTCTTGACTCAGCAAATAATCCGTGCTAGGGTTGCAAAGGTTTGTTCGTGTTTTTATTTGGCCTTTGACAATAGAAAGGAGGTGTCTTCCACGCTTTGCGCACGTTTCGCCGTTGTTGTTCGGTTTTTTCCGTTTTCTCGTAACGCCCGCAAGGGCAGAAAGGTGTGCCATGAGTAAGCACACTGACCCCGTCAGCGATTTCCTCCACGACGTTTCCCGTCTCGTCCCCGGCCCCGGCAGTATCGGGGACTCGAAATCGAGCCGCGATAGCGGCGATTCCTCGAAGGAGGGAAACGGCGACAGCGGCTCGGGTAGCAAGGGCGACTCGGGCAGCTCGAAGGATTCCGGCAGCGGGTCGGGGTCCAGTTCCTCTTCGGGAGGATTCTGGTCGTCGTTGTTCGGCGGGTAGTCGCCGTTTCGTCCGTTGTCGTTCGTTTGGTTGGCGCTTTGCGCGCCAACCGTTAGAAAAAATATTTTGCAGCCGTATCCGGCGTTCTTTCCGCAATTATCGCGTTGACGACACATCCAAAAAAATTACCCGCCGTTAGCGGGAACCCAGCAATGCATTTTCCGATAAAGATTGGAGCGTACCATAAAAACGGTCCCATGCCTGGGCCGCACTGAGAACTTTGGATAAGAAAATCACGCCCGGTGGCGTGAAAGATTAGTTGTACCGTAAATCGGATCCGAATTTGAACCCGCTGTTCGCGCGAACAGCGGGTTTCCTTTTGCGCGCTAGGGGATTTCTTTGATATCAGCGCCAAGTTTCCGCAACCGGGTTGAAAGTTTTTCGTAGCCGCGGTCGATCGAGTAGGTGCCGCGCAGAACCGATTTGCCTTTGGCGGCGAGCATCCCGATGACTAAAATGGTCGCGGGACGCAGCGCCGGCGGGCACATGATTTCGGCCGGTTTCAATGGCGTCGGGCCGGTGATGAACACGCGGTGGGGGTCGGCGAGGTGTATTTCGGCGCCGAGCTTGGCGAACTCCATGTAGTAGATGGCGCGATTTTCGTAGACCCAGTCGTGGACAAAAG
>JAQTQO010000001.1 GCA_028712155.1 Patescibacteria group bacterium
CCGGTGTGGTTATATATTGAGAAAAAATTCACCACACGCGAACAGCATCCAAAAAGCAAAAAGCAAACCGCCTTCTTTCTTGGATAAAATTTTTCCACTGCGCATGAATGAGAATAAAAGGAACGCCGCAAACACCATGAAGGTTCCGGTGATGTAAATAGTTTTTTGCGGAAAGGAAAACGGGCTGATGAGCGCGAGAATGCCGACGACGACGGTCGCGTCCGCGAGTACCGTCCCCAAAACATCTCCCAAGGCCAGCGCGTCGTCATTTCGTTGAACTGATTTCAGCGAAAAGAGAAGCTCGGGCATGGTCGTGCCCAGACCGACAATCAGCATGGCAATCAGAATCGGGCTGATGCCGAGGTCGGCAGCCAGAGCGGACGCAGAAATCACGGTGTAGTGCGAGCCGGCCAGCAGCACCGCCATGCATGAAACCAGCAGGCATAAGTTTTTGGCGCGGTGGTCAAGCCGGCCCCTGACCATTCCTTCGTTAAAACCGTTTTTGAAAGCGAGGTAATAAAAAATTGCCCCCGTGACGATCAGGGCCGCGCCTTCCAGGCGGGAATAGTAGCCGTCGAAACCAAGCATCAGGGGTATGAGGAGGAGAAACGGGTACGCCGCGTTATTTTTTAGAATGGTGCTTTGGATTTTAATGCCGCGGCCGGAAATCGCAATGATGACGGCGAATACGAAAGTGAGGTCGGCGACGTTGGAACCAAACAGCGTGCCAAGACCAAACGACGGCATGCCGGCAATCGCGGAGTTAATCGAAATGAACGTTTCCGGCATGATGGAAATGACCGCGACGATGATAAAACCGACGACATATTTTGAAATCCGAAAAGATTCGGCCAGCCGTACGGCATACCGGGTGGCAAGCGTCGCGCACTGAACAACAAAAAATAGCGAGACTGCGAGAACAATCAGGTTTAAAAGCATAGCGCTGATTTGAATGGCATCATCGGATTGCTATAACCGATCTGGAAAATTGGAAAACATTCCGTCGACGTCTAGCCGCTTCATCCTCTCGATATCGTCTTGGTCGTTTACGGTCCAGACAAAAACCTTGATATTTCTCGCATGCGCATCGTCGACAAATTCTTTGGTGATGAATTCAATACACGGATTGATTGAATAGGCATTCAATTGCTCCGCGAACTTGGCATATCCGATTGGTATTCCAGTGATGAGCGCCCCGATAGGAATTTTTGGGTTCAGCCGTCGAAACGCTTTTAGTTCGTAGTGATTAAACGAGGAAACCAGAAAGTCGGTCGATTCCCAATTTTTGTTATTTATATACCACGTAATTAATTCGGAGACCGGTTTTGCGGTCCCCAAGCCTTTGAGCTCGATGTTGATAATCGCCTTCCGATCGATAAGATCAAAGACTTCTTGGAGTGACGGAATATTCTCGCCAGCACCTGCGTTTAATGAGCGCAACTCTTGGTAGGTTTTTTCAATCACATATCCATGGCCGTTGGTTGTCCGGTCCACCTTGTCGTCATGAATTACTACTAATTCTCCGGTCTTACAAATGTAGACGTCCAATTCAACCATGTCGACACCGAGGGTGAGCGCTTTGCGAAATGATTGCAGTGTATTTTCGGGCGCATAGCCCATAGCTCCGCGATGACCGATTTTCATAAACATAGAATCAAATCACGCATTAGTAGAATTCGTACGTTCCGTATTTAGTTTTTTGCTTCGGCCCGATGCCGTGTGTGCTGGTTCTCTCCGGATTAATATTCGTGCATCTTCTGCTATCGGCATTATACCGCCGTCACCATCATGGAGCAAAAAATCGGATGAATTTTTTGGGTGCCAAATTTCTTGCTAAACTTGTTTTCATGAAGAGCAACGTCTAATTTTATTCGAAAGGCACCATCTTGGCGGGTATCTGCCGGTTATTTTCCGGGAACAAAACAACACTCCTGCCATGCACCTTTGATGCTCCTTTTTTCCGGCTCCGCTCGAGGTCACTCGGGCGGCATATTTTTTATCATAAAAATATTTGCAAAACCTCCAAAAAGTTGTATAGTAAAGCAAGATTTTTCATTATAAAGCCGTAGTAATACCGGCATTTTTTAGGGTTGAAAATTACGTTGTTGGGTGTAAATTCCCATGAAACGCTCCGAACTATTTTTTTCCGTCGCCACGGTGCCGTTGGATTACATCGCGCTGCTAGCAGCGGCGCTGTTGGCGCACCGGATTCGGTTTTCGCCGCAGTTTGTCGAACTCCGGCCGGTGATTTTCAAATTGCCGCTGGAAACGTATTTCCCGTGGGCGGCGCTCGCGGCGTTGTGCGGCGTGCTCCTGTTTGCATTTTCCGGCGTGTATCGCATCGCGCCGGGGAGAAAATTCGGCGAAGAATTTTCCCGGATCGCGCTGGCATGTTCCACGCTTCTGGCCGGGGTGCTACTGGTCATGTTTTCCACGCGCTATTTATTTGAATCCCGTTTCATTCTGGTCACCTCATGGTTTTTCGCCGTTTTTTTTGCCGCCGGCATCCGATTGTTGATTCGGGCCGCGCAGCGGCAGCTTTACCGCATCGGCGTCGGCGCGCATCGGGTGGCGCTGATCGGGCAAGGCGTGATTGCCGCTGAACTGGCCAACGAATTTCAGTCGCGTCCGACGCTGGGCTACCGCGTTGTTGAGCGGTTTCCTGATTTCACGCCGGCGGTTCCCGGTCAGCTGCAACAGCTGGCGCAAGATGACAAGATTGACGAGGTGGTCCAGGCGACCGCGCTGAGCCAGCAGCAGACGCTCGAACTCGTTTCGCAGTTGCAGGAAGTGCATTTGGATTATACGTACGCGGCGGATTTACTGGGGACCAAGCTGAACAATTTCCAGGTAGTCATCCAGGCCGGCATTCCTTTGGTTGAAGTGAAGCGGACGCGGTTACGCGGGTGGGGGAGAGTGTGGAAGCGCGGTTTCGATGTCGTAATCGCCGGCCTGCTGATTGTGGTGCTGTCGCCGGTGCTGCTGGTGATCAGTATCGCTATCGTTACCGATTCCGGATTTCCGGTATTTTTTACCTACTGGCGCGTGGGCGAACGCGCCAAACGGTTCCGGTTCATCAAGTTCCGTTCCATGGTCAATGGCGCGCACCAGCTGCGCTATGATCCGAAATTCGTGGCGCAGCAGGAGAATTTGCGCGCGGGTACACCGATGATAAAGTTCAAAAACGATCCGCGTGTGACGCGGGTCGGCCGGTTTTTGCGGCGCTGGAGTTTGGATGAGCTGCCGCAATTGCTGCTGGTGGTGGCCGGGAGCATGAGCCTGGTCGGGCCGCGGCCGCACGAAGTCGAAGAGGTGGCGTGTTATTCAGGCGGGCAGCGGCAGATTCTGGCGATGCGGCCGGGGATGACTGGCCTTGCGCAGGTGAGCGGCCGTTCCGATCTGGATTTTAACGAAGAGGTGAAACTCGACAGTTTCTATATTCAGAACTGGTCGCCGTGGCTGGATTTGCAGATTCTTTTGAAGACTCCGGCAGCCGTGCTGCGGCGGCGGCGTTGTGTTTGAAATGCAGCAATATGAAAATTGCCCTCGTTCACGACCATCTCACGCAGGTCGGCGGCGCCGAACACGTGTTGCGGGTGTTGCAGGAGATTTGGCCCGAAGCGCCGACGTACACGCTGGTGTACAACGATGAGCGCGTCGCCGGTGCGGTGGATGGCCGCCGGATCCGTCCGTCGTTTCTCCAGCGTTTTCCCGGCGCCCGGCGCCATCCGCAGTGGTACCTGCCACTGATGCCGACGGCCACCGAAAGCTACGACCTGCGGGATTACGACGTCGTGCTCTCGTCGTGCTCGGCATTCGCGAAGGGTGTGATCACGCGGTCCAATACCGTACATATCTGCTACTGCCATACGCCGACCCGGTATTTGTGGTCCGACACGCAGCAGTACGTCGCCGACCTGCCGTACCCGCGGCTGATGAAGTGGTCAATCCGGCGGCTGATGACGCGGTTGCGTACCTGGGATCAGCTGGCGGCGCAGCGGGTGGATTTGTTCATCGCGAATTCGCGCAATGTCTCCGAACGCATTACCAAGTACTATCGGCGCGACTCCATCATCATTCCGCCTCCGGTGGAAATCGAACGTTTCCGGCCGCAGCCGGTCGTTGATCGTTACTTTTTGACCGGCGGAAGAATCGTGCCGTACAAGCGGTTTGATCTCGTGGTCTCCGCCTTCAATCAGCTTGGCATTCCGCTCAAGGTATTTGGCGACGGGCCGACGCTGCCAAAACTGCGTGCGATGGCGAAACCGAATATCGAATTTCTCGGAAGAATTGATGCGGAGGCGCTGGCGACGCACTACGCACGAGCGCAAGCCTTTATCCAGCCGCAGATCGAAGACTTCGGCATCACGGCGATCGAAGCGATGGCGTCCGGCCGTCCGGTCATCGCGTTTGCCGCCGGCGGGGCGGTCGAGACGGTCGTGCCGGGAGTGACCGGCATGCTGTTTGACGAGCAATCGTGGGAATGTTTGGCCGATGCGGTGATCCGTTTTCAACCAAAAGACTTTTCGTCGGAACGCATCCGCAAACACGCCGAGCAGTTCAGCACCGCGCAGTTTCGGACGAGCATGCAAACGCTGGTTGAAACGGAGTGGCGAAAACTGCAGGAGCGGCGCTGGAACGTGCACCAGGTGACCGATGCGGTCCGGGAAGGCCGTGCGGTGTTCACGCTGCCGCCGGAGAAATCGTCCGAATAAAAAAGAGGGCCGGCACGGCGCCAGCCCAATCGGAAGAACGGGAGGAAGGTTACGGAGTTTTGAAATCCGGGTTTCGGATGATTTTCCGAAGGAACGGCGCGGCCCGCAAGTAGTCGCACAGGGAGTAGATGGTGAAGCCGGCCATGATCACGATGAGGGTGGCGAAGAGCCAGAAAGGAAGGCCGATGGTCCAGTCGGTGAGCCACCAGTCGGTGTTGACGGAATTCACTTTGATCCGGGAAATGAGCACGAACCCGAGGGTATAGGAACCGATGGTACGGAGTTTTCCCGACGAACGGGCAGAGATGGTCTGGTGGTGGTGGGCCGCCACGCTGCGCAGCCAGGAGACCGTGGTGTCACGGAAGATCATGATGAACGTCAGTACGGGGAGCAGTGAGGTCGCCAGCACGTGGATGAGCGGAACGTAGATCGCCGCTACCAGGATCTTATCCGCCAGCGGATCGAATTCCTTGCCCAGATCGGTGATCTGTCCGAAGCGGCTCCGGGCAAGCCGCCCGTCTACCATGTCGGTGACGGCGACCACGGCGAGACCGATGAGGGCGGCGAACTTGATCCGGTGGTCGTACGGCGCCAACAGGATGAGGAAAAAGAGCGGGACGGCACCAATGATCCGCAGGAGGGTGACGAAATTTGCGCGGTTTGCCATGGGTACCTCGAGGGACTAGGGTTCGGAAACGGGGAAAAGTCAAAGACCAGCTTCGGTATTGTAATCGGTAATAGAGGGAACGGTCAAATGCGTCTATGAATATCGGCGTTGACATTCGATGCCTGGCGGAACGGTACCGCACCGGGGTGGGGGAATACACCTGGAATCTCCTGCGCCGGCTGCCCCGGTTGCTCCCCGGTGAGCGTTTTACGTATTTTTGCAACGCCGCCAAACCGGTGCGCTTGCCGGAACTGGCGGCCGAAAACGTCCAGATCCGGCTGGGCCGGATTCCCAGCAAGGCGTTCAATATTTCCGTGCGGCTGTTGGGTCGGCCGCAGCTCGATGTGCTCTGCGGTGCCGATGCGGTGTTTCTGCCGAGTCTGCAGTCGGTCGCGCTCCGCCGTTCGGCCAAGCTGATCGTCACGATTCATGATTTATCATTCGAGCGCTACCCGGAATTTTTTTCACCCAAGGCGCGGTTGTGGCACCGGTTGGTAAACCCGCGCTGGCTGTGCCAACGGGCGGATGCGATTTTTGCGACGTCGGAACACACGCGCATGGAGGTGGTGGAATACTATCGTATCCCGCCGGAACGCATCACGGTCACGCCGCTGGGCGTTGACGAGAGCTTCTTTTCGCGCGCGGATAGCGCAGGCCGGGCGGCGGTGCGGCAGCGCTACCAATTACCACAACGATACGTCCTGACGGTCGGTAATCTTGAACCGCGGAAAAACATTGCGTCCGTGATCGCCGCGTTCGACCGCCTGCAGCCGGATGCGGATCTCGTGATTGTCGGGCGGGCAGTCTGGAACGTCGAGACGCTCCGCCGTCTGGCGCAGAAAAGCCGGCTGCGGCAGCGCATGCATTTTCTCGGGTACGTGGATGCCGCGGACCGGCCGACGCTGTACCAGATGGCCGCCGCATTCGTGTACCCCTCCTACTATGAAGGGTTCGGGTTGCCGGCGCTGGAAGCGATGTCAAGCGGAGTACCGGTCGTCGCCGCAGGCACGACGTCGCTGCCCGAGGTCGTCGGGGACGGCGGGCTACTGATCGATCCGTACGATGTCAACGATCTGGCAGCGGCGTTGGAAACGATTTTGCAGGATACGCGCGTGCGCTCCCGCTGCATCGAGCGGGGATTGGCGCGTGCCCGACAATTCACGTGGGAGGAAACGGCCCGGCGTTCCGCCCGCGCGATCTCTAAATTAACCGCAAAGCATTAGCGATTGCCGGCGTATGCGTATCGGAATTGACGCGCGAATGTACGGACCCCGGGTGACGGGCATTGGAAATTACGTCCAGCATCTGACGGACGCAATGTTTGCCCGTGACCGTGATGCGGAATTTGTGCTTTTTCTCAATCCTGACGTTTATCAGACGTTCGTTCCGTCCAACCGCCGGGTTACGGCGGTGGCGACCGGGGCACCGTGGTATAGCTGGCAGGAGCAACTGACGCTGCCGTGGAAGCTGCGGCGTCAGCACTGCGATCTGGTACACTTTCCCAACTTCAATCATCCGTTAGGGTATCGCGGAAAATTCGTCGTCACCATTCACGATTTGACGCCGCTGCAATTCCCGGGGCCAAACCAGGTCCGGTCAAAAGTGCGCCGGGCAGCGTACCTGGCCGTCCTGCGTTCGGCACTGCGGCGGGCACAAGCAATCATCGCCGTTTCTCAGCATACCGCCGATGAAATCAAGGCATATTACCCCGGTTGTGCGCAGCGTTTAGCGGTAATTTATCCGGGGTTATCCCCAGGTTTCTTGAAAAACGAAAATTGTGGTATAATAAATCCCCAGTTAGAACGGTGGGGGATTAGAAAAGGCTACATCTTCTACGCCGGTGTTTGGCGTGACCATAAAAATATCCCCAATCTTTTGCGGGCATTCAAGATCGTCCGGGATAAGTACGGGTTTGCCGGCCAATTGGTCGTGGGCGGTGATCAGCGCAATGCCGATCCGCAGATCGCGCGGGAACTAAAGAATTTTTCACCGCGCGAGGTCGTTGCACCCGGATTTATTTTAGCGCAGGACTTGCCGGATTTTTACCGGGCCGCGGCGGTGACGGTGATCCCTTCGTTCAAAGAAGGGTTCGGATTGGTGGCGATCGAATCGCTGGCGTGCAAAACGCCGGTGGCCGCCTCCCAAACGACGAGTGTTCCCGAAGTTTTGGGCCGGTGCGGGCGGTACTTTCCACCCGATGAACCGGCGGTAATGGCCGAGCGCATTTGGGAGCTGCTGCAGCCAGACGCGCGCGCTGATGTACTGCAGCAGGCACCCGGTTTGGTGCAACGCTTTCAGTGGTCTCGGGCAGCCGGCGAAACGCTTTCCCTCTATCAGCGCGCAGTAAATTCAACGGCATGAAAAGGAAAAGAAAAAAATTGAAAACGATCCGGGTCCGGAAGCCCCCGGTGACGCACCGGCGCAAGCTGCAGAGGCGGGCGCAGCGCGGGAAGCGTAAACCGGCCCGCCGACGGATGCTGTCTGTCCGTCACGCGGTTTCTGCGGCCGTGCCTACAGAACGGCATCCGGAGAGCGCGGTGCCGCAGCTGTCTGCGGAGTCATTGCCGATACTGGCATCAGTAGCCGACACACCGAATGTTGCGGCGTCGCAGACCGCGCAGCCATTCGAACCGGTGACGCCGGCGGTTGAGGCGGTGTCCGCGCCAGCGACCGTCGCCGAGACGGTCGCAACGGATCAAACCGACACCTCAAGTCCGGCAGTTTCCGACGCGCGGCCGCCGGAAATTAATTCTGCTTTCGCCATTGCACCGGTGACGCCGGATGAAGATTCTAATCCCACGATGGATATTCAGGACACAACCGATTTTGACGAACACTCGGATAATCGGACTCCGACTCCGGCGCACGTGGTGTGGGTCAGCGAGATTAATGATGTATTGGAAACTCCGCCTGACGCCCTGCCGATCGTACCGTCGGAACCGGAAAATAGTGATGTCGCACCCGCAGCGCTCACCACGGTTGGAGTAACCCCGCAGCCCTTGTCCGATGACGACGCTTCCGTAGCGGAAGTGCGCCCCGCGATTTTGGAAGAACCGGAAATTCCATTGCACACCGTTGTACCGCCACAGGTCACAGAGATCACTGCGCCCGATCTGTTCGATGCGGCGGGCAATCTTACCCTGCCGCCAAAGATACAGACCCGTGCAGCGTTTACGCCAAACCTTGCGGTGACGCCGGTTCCTCCGGAGCCGACAACAGAAACTCCGGCGGTAGCGTCGGATCCTTTTGCGCCGGAGGCGGCCGAAACATTGTCCCGCATGCCGCCGGTTCAGCGGAAAAAGCGCCTGGATGGCGTCACGGGTTTATCGGTCACCGGTGCCGTACGTTTGGCCTTCTGGCCGGTGAAATTTATTTACTGGCCATGCCGGCTGTTCGCATTACGGCGGCAGCGACGCGCCTATGAGCGGCAGTATGCAAAGCAGGCGGCGCCGATAGTGGAAACTCCGCTGTCCAACCTCGCGAGGCTGGCGCTGCAGTTCATCGTCGTTTGCGTCGTACTGCTTCTCCCGCTGCAGATCGCCGTGTATTTGCAGGATTTGAACGACGCGCAAGACCACCTGCTGGCGCAATCGGGCATGGCGATCGGGGAATTGCGGCTAGGTCGAGATGAACTCAAGGCCTTGCGGCTGATGTCCGCCGCGGAGCATTTCCAGCGCGCGCAAGACAGTTTTTTGGCCGCCAATAAGGAGTACCGGCGGTTGAATTTTTTCACCAAAGCGATTTTGAAAACAACGCCGCATGGCCAACGGGCCCTGACCGCGGGTTTGTCCCTCCTGACGGCCGGCGAAAGTTTGGCATCGGTCGGCAGTGAATTTTCCACCCGCGCGGCCACGGTGACGCGCGACGGCGTCGGCGAAAACTTGCCGGAGGTGCTGAACATGCTGAATGATTACACCGACTCCATGATGGGGTTGCTGCCGAAAGTGGCGCAGGCCCGAACGGCATTGGATCGGCTCGACCTGACGCACGATCCGCTGGGCAATCGCGAGGGGTTTCTGACTGCCGCCAATGCGCTGCCGGAGCTGGAGGAGACGCTCAAAGATTCGACGGCGATTTCGCGTTCGATCTTACAATTGCTGGGCAAGGGTCAGTGGCGGCGGTATCTCGTGCTGTTTGAAAATAACGCCGAGCTGCGTGCCACCGGAGGATTTGTCGGCAGTTTTGCCCTGATGGATGTGCAGGATGGCAAGATCATCAATCTCGAGGTGCCGGGCGGGGGAACCTATGATCTGCAGGGGCGTTTAATGGCCCTGGTGAATTCACCCGCACCATTGCATCTGGTGAACCCGCGGTGGGAGATGCAGGATGCAAATTGGTGGCCGGATTTTCCGACCAGCGCGAAAAAAACGGCATGGTTTCTCGAACAATCCCGCGGCGGCAGCGTGGACGGGGTGATTGCGCTCACCAACACGCTGGTCGAGCGGATTTTAGCCGTCACGGGGCCGATCGAATTGCCGTCCTACGGGCGGGTCATCAGCGCGGAAAATTTTGTGACGGAAACGCAAAACCTGGTGGAGATCGACTACGACCGGACCGAAAACCGGCCGAAACAGTTCTTGGCGGACCTCGCACCGCGATTGATCGAACGCATGTTGGAACTCGACCCCGTGAAACAGCAGGCACTTTTGACGGTGCTCTACGAGGCGATCCGGGAAAAGCACCTCATGATGTACAGCGCTGATCCGCAAACGCAGGAAATTCTGGCGTCGCTGGACTGGGCCGGTCAGCAGCAGCCCGTAGGACTGAGCGATTACCTGATGGTGGTGACGACCAACGTCCTCGGCGGAAAGTCCGACCGCGTAGTGGAAACCAATCTCCGCCATGCCGTCACCGTCGGTGAGGACGGGAAAATGACCGTGAGCCTGATGATCACCAAAACGCACCGCGGGCAGGCCGATGATCCGTTCACCGGGCTGCCGAATCGGAGTTACCTGCGCGTGTATGTGCCGGCCGGCAGCACGCTGATTTCCGCGACCGGTTTCGCCCCGCCTGACCCGTCATTAGAGAAGGCACCTGACGGCGTTTTCACCGACGACGCGGATCTGCTGGCGATCGAAGGGCAGCACGAAATCGACGCTGCGAGCGGAGTTGAAATCTATGCGGAGCTTGGCAAGACCGTGTTTGCGCACTGGCTGACCGTCGCTCCCGGCGAGCAGCGATCGGCGACCCTGACCTACCAACTCCCGTTCACCCTCGATGAGGCCAACGGCAGCTACACGTTGCTCGCGCAAAAACAGGCCGGTACCGCCGGTGATGAGCTGCTCGCGACCCTGCATTTTCCGGTCACCAACCAGGTCGCGCGGGCGTATCCTCAAATCGGTGACGAGCGGATGCAGCAGCTGGGCAATGTGATCCAATTTCACGATCGGTTGACGACGGACAAATTTTACGGTATCGTTTTTACCCCGGCGGGAGCGGCCGCGGATAACCGCGCGCCGTAGCCAATCCGGCCTGGCCGGTATCCGGTCCGGCGAGGTTTAGGTATACTATGGAACCAAAACGGCTTCGACAATTGCAACAGCAGTCCGGCGTTGATTCCGAGCTGCTGAAAATTTACCGCGATTACAACGGTCAGGTACCGGATATTTCGCGTCTGCAAATCCACCGGACCAATTGGACCGCCCGGATTTTGGGGTGGGCGCTGGCACTCGGCGTGGTGGGGGGATTGGGGTGGTGGGCGTGGGCGTCGTTTATCGGCGGGAATGGCACCGCGGCGTCGAGCCTGCGGGTGGCCGTGACCGCGCCGCCCGAGCTGGCGTCCGGCGAAGCGGTGACCTACGCGATCAGCTACGAGAACGTCGACCGGGTGGCGCTGCAGGGCGTTGAATTGAATGTGCGGTATCCCGAAGGGTTTACGTTCGTCAGTGCGGAGCCGACTCCGTCGAATGCATATCACAATACCTGGCAGCTCGGGCAATTGCTGTCCGGTCGCAGCGGACAAGTCCGCATCACCGGGAAGGTGGTGGGAAACATCGGGAGCATCGTGACCGTGACCGGGACCGCGACCTACCGGCCGCAGAATTTCAACGAATCGTTCAAGGCCAAGAATGATTTTACCTCCAGCAGCCAGATCACCACTTCGCTTTTGACGCTGGAAATTGCCGGGCCGGGGCAGGCGGTGGCCGATCGCGAAGTGACGTACACGGTGAACTACGTGAACGCGTCCGATAATCCGTTAAGCGACGTGCTCATCGTGGCGACGTACCCCGCCGGATTTACCTTCCGCAAGGCGACCCCGGGAATCAAGCCGCCGTCCATCACTGTCGCGTATCCGTCAAACGTTGGCGGCAAGCCGCCGGATGCGACGTGGGTGATCCCGACGATCGAACCGAAGGCGAAAGGGCAGATAGTTCTTGTCGGTGGATTTCCGACCGCACAGCAGGTCAACGGGAACGGCGGGCGTGAACTGGTCGTACGCGGGGGGTTTGTCGATGAAACCGGGACTTTTTCGCTCCAGCAGGAGCAGCGGTTCACGACCGCGCTGCTGCAGCCCAACCTGCAGCTTTCCCTCATCATCAACGGTCAGACCACCGACAAACCGGTGAATTTCGGCGATACGCTTGACTTCCGGGTGGTCTACAAAAATTTGGGGAAGGAGAAGCTGCAGGATGTCCGGATTACCGTTGAAATCGCGTCGAAGCTGATCGATTGGAACACGTTGACCGACAAGAATCTCGGCCGGGTCAGCGGCAACTCGATCCAGTGGGATCAGCTGGGCATCGCGGGACTGGCGGAAATTCCGCCGCTCGGTGAAGGAACCATTGATTTTTCCGTTCAACTGAAACCGCAGCAATCCGTTGAGGCCGGGGTCGAAAATTTCAGTACCGTCAGCACGGCAAAAGCGGCGATCGCTTCGGTGGATAATTTAGCTTCCGACCAGGTGGTGGCGGCCACGCCGATCACCAATACCGTCAATACGTCGCTGACGCTGAAAGCCCAGGGACGGTATTTCAACGACGATAATCTGGCCGTCGGTTCCGGGCCGTTGCCCCCGGTGGTCGGTGAAAAAACCTCGTTCCGCATTTATTGGTCGCTGCAAAACAGTTTGCATGAGGCGAAGCGCGTGACGGTGACCACCAAGCTGTCCGCCGACGTCGTATGGGAGAATAAGCAGATCGCCTCGACCGGGCAGCTGATCTATAATCCGGATGACCGCACGGTGACGTGGGCGATCACGTCGATGCCGACCAAGGCGAGCGAGGAAGATTATAACGCATGGTTTGACATATCGGTCACCCCGGCCCAGGACGAGGTGGGAAAGCTTTTGCTGCTGACCAGTGAAACGAATCTTGCGGCGACCGACGCCGTCACCAACGCCCCGATCGACGGCATGGTCCGAAGCATCACGTCAAATCTCGAGGACGACCCGTCCGTCGCGGGCCGCGGCTTGGTCGTTGAGCTCGGGCAGTAACAAAAGCGCAAAACGACTTAGGTATTTTTGAATATTACGTTGTCGTTTTTGCGTTTCCATTTTATTATCCGGAATGTTTCAAATACTCAAAACTTCGAAAATTTCCAGCGCCCGAATCTCGCGCCTGGCCACTCCTCACGGCACCGTCGACGGGCCTTTTTTTATGCCGATCGCGACGCGGGGGGCGGTCAAGCATTTGGCGGCCGATGAATTGGATGCCGTGGGCGCTTCCATAATTCTTTCCAACACGTACCATCTTTCCTTGCGGCCCGGGGCGGCGTTGGTCGCCCGCGGCGGCGGTTTGCACCGGTTGATGTCCTGGAAAAAACCGATCCTGACGGACTCGGGCGGTTTTCAGGTTTTCTCTTTGGCGCGCTGGCGGAAAGTAACCGACCGCGGAGTGGAGTTCCGTGATCCGACCACCGGTCAGCGCGTATTCCTCACTCCGCGGCGGGCGATTGCCATCCAACGCCAGCTGGGCTCCGACATTCTGATGGTATTGGACGAATGTGTCGGGTTCACCGCCACCCGTGATCAAATTGCCGCTGCGGTCGACCGCACGACCCGCTGGGCGCAGGCGGCGGTCCCGCACCTGCCCCGGGGGCGGCGCCGCCCGCTGACGTTTGCCATCGTGCAGGGCGGGGTATATGCGCCGCTGCGCAAGCGTTCGGCCCAGGCGCTGGTAGCGATGCCTTTTGACGGATACGCCATCGGAGGTTTGGCGTTACCGGGGATCCATGAGTCGCGCGGAAAAATGCTTGCCACCGTTGGCCAGACGGCCGCGCTGTTACCGCCGCATAAACCGCGTTACCTGATGGGCGTCGGAAAGCCGGAGGAAATTCTCGCCGCCGTCAAACTCGGGGTAGACATGTTTGATTGCGTTATCCCGACCCGTGAAGCGCGGCACGGGCGTGCCTATGTGTGGTCGCAGTCCGGCCGTCGTATCGGATCGCGAGGGAATAGGTTGTTTTACCATACCGTGCAAGTGAAAAACAAAAGATTGAAAACACGTTTTCAACCGCTGGATAAAAAATGCAAATGTTTTTGCTGTAAAAATTACACCGCGGCCTACCTGAACCATCTCTTTCACGTCAACGAACCTCTGGGCCAGCGTTTGGTGACGCTCCACAATCTGAAATTTTACCTCGATTCGATGGCGGAAATCCGCCGGGCCATCCGTGCAGGAAGTCTATAGTCAGGTACCGGATGCTGTGCGCGACACTTCAGCAAAAATGGATCAACCGGTGCGAAGCCGGTTTTTTCGCATCGAGCGGATTTTTCGTACCGAATACAAAACGGTCGAATAATATGGTATAATTCACTCATTATGACCCGCAGCGTTGTCCTCAGCTCACTCAAGTATTTTTCGCTTGACCTCGTTGGAAAAGTGCTGTATTGGCCCCTGTGGTGGTATACCGTCGGCTTTCAAAAGCTCATGACGATCACGGCGGGGAATGTTTTGGAAGAAGAGCACCAGCTCGGCGTCGTGTTGTGGTGGAAGAATCTTTTCGTGCCGATGTACGGCCAGTACGATTGGCAGGGGCGGATTATCAGTTTCTTCATGCGGCTGGTTATCGGCATCGCGCGCATCGCCCTCCTGGTGGTGTGGTTTGCGTTTTCCTTGACGGTTATTGTCGCGTGGGTACTGGTGCTTCCGTTGGCGGCCTATTTTCTGTGGATTAATGTTCTCTACGCGTTTGATATCGCCTGGTGGCCATACGCGTAGGCAGTGAGGGGTATGGGGGAGAAGCATGCGAAACTTGTGACGCGATTTGCGTGCCCGACATGCCGCGGGATAGGCGTGCAGGGGGCGCAGCGCTGCCGTACGTGCGGCGGTCGCGGAACCATCGGGCGGCAGGGCGACCTGATGTTGTATTGGGGGCGTCCGATCGACTACCGGCATCTGGCGCAACGGCATGTCATCGCCATCGCCCAGTACACGGTGGTGACGATTCTGCTCGGGTTTGCCGCGTTGGGCGTCGGGGGGCTGCTCTGGCAGCTGATTCTGCTTGACCAGTACGGCGTACCGTTGTGGCGTTTTTGGGAGCAGCAGAATATTTGGATGCTGACGTTTTGGTGGTCATTGGTGGTGGACAGCTACCTGGTGTATCACTTCTCACAGGAGTACGCCAAAATTCAGCACATCCCGCGGCGAGCCCGGCGGGGAGTCACCGGCGCGGCCGCACCGCCGACGTCCTGGGAAACGGCCCTGCAGGTCCGGCGCGGACAGACCGTGAATCTCTCCGACCTCTACACGGCGGAAGCGATCGCGGCGGTTGAAAAGTCGTGGGAGTTTGCCGCATCATCGCGCCACCACGCGGTGGCGCCTTTGCACCTGCTGGTTGCGCTACTGCAGTTTCCCGCCATGACGGAGATGTTTGTGCGGTTGGGCGCTCCGTTTACGCGTTTGAATCGGCTGGTGACGGGTGCGTTGCCGCGCTACGCCGTTCCGACCGGAAACGCCCTTACGTTCGACGCCGAATATTTTGAGGCGCTGTTTTCCGCGTACGAGGAGGCCTGGAGCCGCCAGCAGAAGAAAGTCGACCTTTCGGAACTGCTGGTTGCCTGCGTGACCACCTCCGAGGTGGTGCGCGACGTTCTCTATGACGTCAAGATCGACACGGACGCGATTCATAACGTCGCCGCATGGTTCCGCGTGCGGCGTGAACAGCGCGCGCGCTACCATCATCTCCGCAGCCGCACGTCGTACCGGCCCCGGCGCACGACCATGGACCGCGCGATGACCGCGGTGGCGACGCCGGCCCTCGACAGCTTCAGCCAGGACTTGACGCAGTTGGCGCGGGCCGGGTACTTAGAGCCGTGCCTTGGCCGCGATCATGAAGTCACCGAAATATTCCGCATTTTTTCGGCCGGCGGCCGGCAGAACATCGTGCTGGTCGGCAATCCCGGCATCGGCAAGCGCACCATCGTGAACGGCGTAGCGCAGCTGATGGTCGCCGAGGATGTGCCGAAGTTCATGCAGGACAAACGTTTGGTGAGTCTGAGCGTGGCGCGGCTTATTTCCGGGGTGACGGCGAGCGTTGCCGAAGAGCGCTTGCTTCACTGTCTCAACGAAGCCGCGCGTTCCCGCAATATCATTCTCTTTATCAACGACGTGTCAAAGATGGTGGGGATTTCTCCGGGCGGCAGCGCATCGCTGGATTTGGCCGGGGCCCTTGCCCAGGCGCTCACCCAGACGGGCCTGCGCGCAATTACCACCGCCTTGCCGACCGACTATAGCCGGTACGTCGAAAATCACCTCCTTGGCCAGGTGCTGGAAAAGATGAATATTGAAGAACCCGAAGGTAACGACGCCATTCAAATTCTCGAAGCGAAAGTCGGCGCCATCGAGGCGAATTATCACGTATACTTCACGTACGAAGCGATCGCGCAGGCAGTCAAATTGAGCGGCCGGTACCTGCACGACCGGTTTTTGCCCGAAAAGGCGATCGAAGTGCTGGATGAAAGCGCCGTGCGCACGCTCAACGAAAAAGGGCGCGACAGCTCCGTCACCGGCCAGGATGTCGCCCTGACGGTGTCGGAAAAAACCGGCATCCCATTGACCGAAGTCACCCAGCAGGAATCCGCCAAGCTGCTGAATCTCGAGCAAGAAATTCACCAGCGCATGGTGGACCAGGAGGAGGCGGTGAAGCTGGTGTCGGCGGCCATCCGGCGGGCGCGGGCCGAGCTGCGCGACGTGCGGCGGCCGATCGTCAACCTGCTGTTTTTGGGGCCGACCGGCGTGGGCAAGACCGAACTGGCAAAAATCGTCGCGTCGGTGTA
The DNA here is from genome assembly GCA_028712155.1 of Patescibacteria group bacterium. Taxonomy (GTDB): domain Bacteria; phylum Patescibacteriota; class Patescibacteriia; order Buchananbacterales; family GWA2-38-13; genus VMFR01. The sequence continues at coordinate 16,598 of JAQTQO010000001.1, forward strand.
TTTCGGGCGGGCGAGCGAACTGATCCGGCTGGATATGTCGGAATACCAGGAGAAATCATCCGTGAACCGCCTCCTGGGGGCGCCCGCAGGTTTTGAAGGGCACGGCGAGGGCGGCTATCTGACCGAAGCGGTGCGTCACCATCCGTTCGCCTTGCTGCTGCTGGATGAGATCGAAAAGGCGCATCCGGATATTCTGAATTTGTTTTTGCAGGTCATGGACGATGGCCGGCTGACGGATGCGGTCGGCCGGACGGTGGATTTTACCAATGTCATTTTGATCGCCACGTCAAACGCCTGTACGCCGACCATCCAGCGTTTGACGGCTGCAGGGGTCAGCGTGGCGGAGGTAAAAGCCAAATTGCTTTCCGGCGAATTACAGCAGCACTTCCGGCCGGAGTTTCTGAACCGCTTCGATAGCGTGGTGGTGTTCAAACCGCTGGGCATGCCCGAGGTGCAGAAAATCGCCCGATTGATGCTGCAGGAGGTGGGCAAGCGTTTACTGGAGAAAGGAGTTTCCCTGCAGCCGACGGATGCGGCAATTGACGAACTCGCCACCGCCGGGTATGATCCGGAGTTCGGGGCCCGGCCGTTGCGGCGCGTGATTCAGGAGCGCGTGGACGATGCGATCGCGACAAAAATCCTCGGCGGTGAGCTGGAGCGCCGGGATACCATTATTCTGGACGTGGGCGGACGCGTGACGATCAAGAAGCCGGCACGCCGGGCATGAAGCGTGAATGGCCGCTGCCCGTCACCGCGCATGAATGTACGGAGACATGAATCGGATCCTGTTGTATTTCGGCGTAGTCATCATTTCGGCTGGAGTGGCGTGGCTCGGCACGCGGCTTTTGGTATACGTTGTTCCCGGCTGGCAGATTACGGATTCACCGAATGGAGAGCGCAAGCGTCACGCCCGGCCGGTTCCGTTGCTTGGAGGTGCGGCAGTGTGGGGGAGTGTCGTTCTGACCGCGGCGATGCTTTGCGGCCTTGGTTTTTTGCCCGAAGGGAAAGTCACGTGGTTCGTGCTTTTTGGCATGCTCGCCGGGAGTGCGATGCTAATGATCGGCGGATTTTTCGATGACCGTTTTCATTTGCCTCCTTCTGCGCAGATGATTGCTCCCGCCCTGGCAGCCGTAACGGCGATCATCAGCGGCGTCGGGTTCACTCTGATTACCAATCCGTTGGGCGGCGTGCTGCGCATTGCCGGGTGGGTTTCACCGATCCTGGCGTTTGCCTGGTTGCTTGGCATGATGTACACCACGAAATTTCTCGACGGCATTGACGGACTGGTCACGAGCCTGACGGCAATTGGAGCGTTGATAATTTTTGCGCTCAGCCTCCGGTGGGACGCTCCGTCGGTGAGTACCGCGTTGCTCGCGCTCGCGTTATGCGGAGCGTGCCTGGGGTTTCTGCCGTTCAACCTTACGCCGGCGAAAATTTTTTTGGGGGAAGGCGGGAGTGTGTTCACCGGTTACCTGCTGGGGTTACTCGCGATCGTGTCAGGGAGTAAAATCACTACCACGCTGCTGGTCATGGGCGTGCCGATACTTGATGTGGCCTGGGTCATAGCGGAACGGGCGTGGCATCGTACCCCGGTCACGCGCGGGGACCGCCGCCATCTCCATTTTCGATTACTGGAGCGCGGTTTGAGTACGCGGCAGGTGGTGCTGCTGCTGTCGGCAATTTCGGGGGCGTTTGGGGCAGTCGCGCTCATCGTTTCTCCCGCCGGAAAGGCGGTGGCGCTCGCGGCACTAGTTGTCGTGGTTATCGGACTGATGCAGTGGGCGCGCCAGGAAAATTTTCATCGAAGTTGAGAATAATATTTACTTGAATGCATCATCAATTTTTTACTTGGTGGTTGGGTGTGGTCGGCGGGCTTGGAGTATGCCTGGTGCTGGCGGCGGTGTGGTATGCCCGGACAATTCCCGTTAACCGTACCGGCGGCCTTTCAAGTGTGACGGTCACCGTCGGTGGTGTTCGCGTGGTTGCGGAAGTCGCTGCCACGCCGGAGGAACAGGAGCGCGGACTGTCGGGACGGGTTGATCTGGCGGAAGGAACCGGGATGCTTTTCCCGTTCCGGACGCCGACGCGTCCGACTTTTTGGATGCGCGGGATGCTTTTTCCCATCGACATCATCTGGATTCGCGGGTCGTCGGTGGTTGGAATGAGCGAGAATTTGCCGGTTCCCCGCGTCGGTATACCGCTGCCCATGTTTTCTCCGCCGACATCAGTTACGGCCGCACTGGAAGTGCCGGCCGGGTTTGCCCGCCGTCACCAGCTTCAGGTGGGTAGTGCGGTCGTGCTCGATTAGCCACGTTTCCGGACGGGTGTTGACGAGTTATCAGAAATCCGCTACGATACAATATATTTTTAACGATCCAGTTATGCAGCATGCCGTCATAGTCGTCGCCGGAAAGCAATACCTCGTGCAGGCCGGCACAAAACTCACCACGGATCACGTAGCCGGGAAGGCGGGGGAAACCGTTGAGTTTCCTAAGCTTTTGTCGTTCGATGAATCGGCGCAGCAAATCGGTACGCCGAAACTGACGGGTACGGCGAAAGGAAAGATCGTATCCCAGGGCCTCGGCGATAAAGTGATGGTCGTGAAGTTCAAGCGCAAAGTGCGCTACCGCCGCAAAAGCGGATACCGTACACCGCAGACGGTCCTGGAAATCACCGCGGTGTAGTGCCGGTGACCGGGCATATTCCATAACCGTCCCGCACCAATTGCGGGACGGTTTTGTGTTTGACAAAGTTGCCGTATTTATCTACAATTTCAGACCCGACGCGTAATTTGACAACCACTGTTCATTCGAATTGTTTGAGGAAGGAGGTATGCCGTGTGTGGGATCGCAGGGTATGCCGTACGGAGAGGAAACGCGGCAGCGCAGGTGCTCAGAATGCAGGTCGAATTGGAAGGTCGCGGCCAGCATTCAGCCGGAGTCCATGCACTCGGACCGGACGGTACCATCCGGTATCAAAACCGTCTTGGCCCGCCAAGCCACTTGATCCAGCGCGTCAACTGCGCCGGGTATCCCGGCTGCATGGCGATCGGGCATAACCGGTATGCCACGGCCGGGACGCTGGCGGATGCGCAACCGCTCTGGGGGAGGATCAACGACCGCCAGATCTCGCTCGCGGTCAACGGCGACACGGTACGGATCGACGGCATGACGGTCGCCGAATATCGGCGCTCGCTGCGGACGGTGTTTCGTGCCGATTCGGATACGGAAGTGCTGCTGCATTTGGTCGCGCAGATGCCAGGTCTGGATCTCGTGGAAATGCTGCAGAACGCGTTTCGTCGCGTCGAGGGCGCCTGGAGCTTGCTGGCGCTTCTCAATGACGGCCGGATGGTCGCAATGCGCGACCCGTGGGGCTTCCGTCCGCTCTGGATGGGCCGTGGCAAGGGCTGCGTGGCGTTCGCTTCCGAAGATTGCGCACTCCCGCGGGAAGCCAGCCGACGCTGTGAGGTCGCGCCGGGCGAGATGATCATCGTCGGACCGGGACTCGTCGTTGAACGTCGGACATACGCGCCGCCAGCAGAGCGCCTGTTTAGGTGCTCATTCGAAGAGGTCTACTTCAAAAGCCCGGGCAGTCGCGGCGTGTACCGATTTCGGACCGCATGCGGGAAAGCAACGGCCGAGGAGATGATGCGTGCTGATGCGGTTCCCGCCTGCCTGGACGGCGTCGTACCGGTACTGGATTCCGGGCGCGATGGCGGAAATGCCGTTGCCTACCGGCTGGGGCTGCCGGTCATCTGCGGTGTCAACCGCACCCGCCTCAGCAAGGGTTTCCGGGCGTTCCAGGGACACACCGAAGCGGCACGCCGCAAAATCGCATTCGGGAAACACGCCCCTAACCGCGAAGCGATCCGCGGGAAGCGGATTCTGCTGGTCGAAGATTCGATTGTGCGCGGAGACACGCTCATAGTGCTCATCGCGATGCTGCGTGCCGCCGGAGCGCGCGAGGTCCACGTCGCGGTCGTATCGCCGCGGATCACCGGTCCCTGCTACTACGGAATCGCCACGCCCAAGCGCGAGAAGCTGATCGCCGCAAACCTCGATATGGAGGAAACCCGTAATAAGCTCGGGGCCGATTCACTCTTTCATCTTTCCGTCGCCGGGTTTCAGGCAAACTACCACCTGCTCAGCATCGCCGGTTTCCGGGAGCATCTGACCGCCGGCCGTGACGTCTGTGACGCGTGCCTGACCGGCGACTACCCGCCGTTCGTTTTGCCGGGCGCATAACCCCGATTCGTCGAACTTTGCATACCACGCAAGAGAGCCTCACCTGAGGCTCTCTTTTTTGTCGGGAGATTACTTGCGATGCCGTTTTACAGGACGGTCACTTTTTTTACGATGACATCGTTGAGCGGGCGATCGTTCGCGTCGACTTTGACTTGGCCGATTTTTTCCACCACATCCATGCCGCCGACAACCTGGCCGAAGTTCGTATGCTTGCCGTCGAGCCACGGGGTCGCTTCTTTCGTGACGATAAAGAATTGGCTGCCGTTCGTATCCGGCCCACGGTTGGCCATGGCGAGCGACCCGCGCACGAGTTTACGGCTGTTGATCTCATCGGCGAACATTTCGTCGGGGCCGCCGGTTCCCCAGCGATCTTTGCTGGCAACATCCTTGCTGAGGGGGTCGCCGCCCTGAATCATGAAGTCATTAATCACGCGATGAAACCGCGTACCGTCATAGTAACCGCTCTGCGCCAGGCGGACGAAGTTCGCGACGGTATTGGGCGCATCGCCGGGGTAGAGATCAAGCGTAATGTTGCCGAGCGTCGTTTCCATTTTTACCTGGATCGGTTCGGTCGGAGTCGCCGATGCTTCCGCCGCCGCGGCCGGGGTTGGTTGGACGGGAACCGTACCGACGGTGGCGTCAGGTTGCCGCGTGCAGGCAACCACAACGGGCGCAACGGACAGCAGAGCGATAATGGTTTTTCTCATAGTTGGCATGAACGAATTTGCTATTAGTGCGGCAATTGCCGCTGAATAAATATGGGGCGAATATTCTGTGCTGGTGCTTCGGTGCCTGGATGCATGGCAAATTTTTTTGTCCTTGACAAGTGAATCCTCGCAATCCTATGTAAAATGCAAAGCCAAAACATGGGGATAACTGTAGCCGTGGTGCGGATGTCAGTGATGACAATTGGTGTTCAGTCACATAGGATTAGGGCATTTTCCCGCACAATGCTGGGGGGGATGGAATCGAACCATCATTCGCAGCTCCAAAGGCTGCTGTCCTGCCATTAGACGACCCCCCAGCGATGTGCGCGAGTGGTAATGGAGATTGAAACGTTCAAAAGACCATCCTCATCAGCATCGTTTGTTCAACATACACGAGGCCGCCCGAAGCTTCGGGCGGCAGCACCTGCGCCAAGCACACGGGTCACGACTACCCGTAACGTTGCAGGTGGTGAAATTTTCGAATGGCGAGAATCCCGGCGATCGCAAGTATTATGCCGAGGTAGCCGATCACCAACGTTTTCATGGAGATCGACACATTTTGGCCGATGATGAAATTTGCCACCTCGATGATCAGCAGCATGGCCATGAGCACCATGATGATAAATGCCACCATGATGACGGAGAGAATTGTTTCGAGCAATCGGCCGGCGTACATAGCGTGATAACGCGCGTGGTTACCGCTTCCATCGTACCCAGTCCCGCGTAGTTCTGTCAATGACGTCTGCCGCTAGACTTTGAGGTAGCGCCGGATCGCGATCGTTGATGCGACGACGTTCAGGAGCGTGATGCCAACCAGCTGCAGACCGAAGATGGTGAAGAAATTCTCGGTGAAATATTGGGCGAGATTGAGCGGCGTACCGGTGAAAAAATTTTGCAGCTGGGGCTGAATGCCGTTGATGCCGATCAAGGTCACAACGGCGGTAATCACGGAAGCGATGAGCGCATACAAAACGCCTTCCACCACGAACGGGGCAGTGATGATGGCGTTACTGGCGCCGACAAGTTTCATGATGGCAATTTCCTCACGATGGGTGTAGATAGTTACCCGGATGGTGTTGAATGCGATCAAAATAGCTATCACCACAAAGAACAAGCTGATGGCGAGTCCGGTGCGGTTCACCCGCGACGCGATCGCGATAATTTCATCGATCGTTGCGCGGTGCGTACTGAAATTTTCTTCCGTCACCAAACCTTTGTACGGAGAGCGATCAAGGATTTTGGCAATCTCGGGGTAATCCTCCGGCTGGTGCGCGGTGACAATGAGCGTCGCGCCGAGCGGGTTTTCACCCAAATCCTCGAGCGCCTGAAGAATCATCGCATCGTCGCTATGCCGGAGCCTGAGCTCCTGCAGTGCGACGGCGGGAGAAATGTAACGGACGCTTGCCACCTGTGAAAGCTTGGCGAGGTAGTCTTGAACTTCGAGTACGGTGGCTTCATCGGCTCCCGGATCAAAATAGATACTGATGTCAATTTTTTGCTGCAGCGATTTGACCGCGGAATCGGCAACCACATTGAGTGCGAGCAGTGTGTTGACGGTCAGGCTGGCCAGTACGATGATGCTGACGGTGGCGACGGAGAGCCAAAAATTGCGCCAAAATCCCTGCCAGGCGAACCGGACGATGCGGTAGAGCGTCACAATAATCATAGGATGCGATCCCGTCATTCTAAGCGGTATCGGCCAACCGCCTGGTCGGAGACGATCTTGCCGTCATCAAGCACGATCACGCGGCGCCGGATGTGGTTCACGAGCGACTGGTCATGGCTGACGAGCAGCACCGTGGTGCCGATCTGGTTGATTTTCAGCAGGAGCGCAATAATTTCCTGCGAGGTCATCGCGTCGAGGTTGCCGGTCGGTTCGTCGGCAACCAGAATTTTTGGACCGTGCGCTAATGCCCGGGCGATAGCGACGCGCTGTTGTTCGCCTCCGGAGAGATGGATGGGAAAGCGATCCAGCTTATCTTCGAGGCCGACGATCTTGAGCACTTCCGGCACAATGCGTCGGATGCGCGAGGGCCGCGCACCGATAACCTGGAGCGCGAATGCGACGTTTTCCAGCACCGTTTTTTTTGGCAACAGTTTGAAATCCTGGAAGACGACGCCGATTTGCCGCCGGAGGTAGGGGATTTCACGGTGCCGGATGCGGGTAATGTCCCAGCCGCCGACCGTAACCTGGCCTTCGGTCGCGCGGGTTTCCGCGGTCAAAATTTTTACCAACGTGGTTTTCCCCGTCCCGCTTTTTCCCACGATGGAAACAAATTCACCCGGCGCGACGTCAAATGTCACATTCGCCAGCGCGATCGTCCGTTCGGGGTAAAAAATTTTGGAAACACCGCGGAAATTGATCATGGAATATTGCGCTCAATGATTTTCTCGTCTAAACGGCCGGTAAAGGTCTGACTTGAAAGGCGTTACGGGTTGCGGTATATTGGTATCCTGAAGCGAGTGGCCGTTTCGGTCAAGGGCAAACAGGCGGCGCGGTGAACATTTCTGCGGCAAGAATCTCGGTAAAATCGTCGCGCCGTGCCAGTATCAGCCCCTTTGAACTTACCCACAACCGGCGACGTTTTGACGGGAATATCTTCGTACCGAGGAGTATCCCGAGACTCATCGGAAGCAGGCGCGGGATTAGTACCATGGTAGTACGTCGGCTTCCCAAGCCGAAGACGCAAGCCTGCCCCCCACACCATTCAGTGGGATCTAGGCGGGATTAGTACAATGGTAGTACGTCGGCTTCCCAAGCCGAAGACGCGAGTTCGATTCTCGTATCCCGCTGAATGGTGTGGTGGCGTATCCCGCTCATTGCTGGGCTGGGCGGACGGGGCGTGGTGACGGCGAAATGGACAGCAGTGGATCAATCCGCGGCTGCCTTAAGCCGAAGTAGCTCAATGGCAGAGCAGTGCTTTCGTAAAGCAAAGGTTGTGGGTTCGACTCCCACCTTCGGCTCCAGGCAATCGCGTATTCATCTTTTGGGAAATGAGCGGCGACGGACTCATCGCGGCGTACCGTTCCGGGGTCGGGTGAACAAACGTCGTAACGTTGATCGACGGACAGTTGGTCGGATGATGTGGATCACTCCGATAAGTTTTGCGTTTACCAGCACCGGAGAGGAAGTGATATCGAGCTGCACCCGGGTACCGTCGAGGAGCAGAAAGGGGCAGTTGACCAGAGTAACTTTTCTGCCGGTGTTGAGTACCTCCTGCGTCGGCCACTGCACCGGAGGGACGGCTTTCCCGTGTTGATCAAGCAGCGTATAGAGCGCGGTGTGGTGCTTGCCGAGCGCGCGCTGCAGGTCGATGTGCAAGAGGCGTTCGGCCTGGGGGTTTATCAGCAGGACTTTGCTCTCCGGATCGACCGCGATCAATCCTTCGCCGATGCTCTCCAGCAGCGCCTGATCGCGCACGCGGAGTTCATCAATCGCCGCGTAGAGTTCGAACAGTTTGCGATTCTGCGCCTGGATTTCTCCCTGCGCGCGCTTTCGTTCCGTGATGTCGATCTCAATGCTCACAAACCCGCGGAGAGCGCCGTTTTTGCCGAGGATCGGCGCGATCCGGACATCGGCGATATACATCTCGCCGTTTTTCCTCCGGTTGGTAATTTCACCGGTGTACCGTCGCCGGTCGTCCTTTATCGTCCGCCACATGGCGGCGTAGTATTCTTTGGACATCTGCTGGCCCCAGAGCCGCGGGTTTCCTCCGATCAGTTGATCGCGCGTGTACCCGGTGATTTTTTCCGCCGCGGCGTTGGCGTACAATATGGTGCCGTTGACGTCGGTGTAAATAATCTGCACCGGCGCATTTTCCGCGGCGAGCTGAAAATCGATCTCTTTTTTGGGAGCGGGTTTGCCGGCCATAGCATCCGATGAGTTAGGGAACAAGCGTTCGGACGGAAAACGTTTGCAGTTCTTGGGCAAGGAGCGTTTCCAGGCTCGGGTTCGGCGGGAGAAGAATATGCAATACGTGGATGCGTTCTTCGCCCGGTGTTGCTCCCGATAAGTGCTCAAGCACCATCAGCAGGTGGTAACCGTCGACGGAACGGACCGGCGGAGAAATTTCGTTGACGCCCAAGGCGCTGGCTGCGGCAAACAGCGCCGGGTCGAGGTCGTTGGCGCCGCGAAAGCCGAGATCACCGTCGGATGAAACCCGCTCGTCGCGGTTGTAGCGCGCCACGGCATCCGCAAAGGTCATCTCTTTGGCGAGAATTTTATTCCGGATGTCATTGGCTTGCTGCTCGGCGTTCCGCCAGCTGGTCGGGTCGGTCAAAACTTGGGTTTGCACGGCTTGCCGGAGCAAGTAGGGTTCCAACAGCCGTCGGCGGAAGTCTTCAATACTCCAGCCGGGAAAATTGTTGGCAAGTTCCGCAGCTAACCTTTCCGGGCTGCCCAACTCCTGGATAAGCGCGTCGAGTTGCCGTTGCGATTCTGCCGGAGTGACGGTGATGTTGAGGCGGCTGGCAAGGCGACGAAATGCCACGCGCTGCGTGAAATTCGCGATAACCTTCCGATGGATATCGGCGGCCGTGAGGTTCTGATGCTGTGCAGCTGCTGATCTTGCCAGGAGCTCGGATTCATTCAGGAAATCGGACAGCCGCAACGTTTCATCACCGGCGTATGCAGCCGGTAACGGGAATATGCGCGCAATACTTTTGACGATCGGATGCGACCAGCCGTAACGGTAGGTGCCAACTAAAAATACCAGGGTAGCGGTAAATAACCCCGCACTCACCAGCAGAAATGCCATCGCGTAAACAGGCCGCGGCGTGCGCTTGGGGCGGATCCGTGGTTCCGGCAGCAGCCCGTTGATTTTTCCGTCGGGCTTTTTTGCAACCTCCGGAATTTTTGTAACGCGGGGCGGTGATTTTCTCCGCACCGTCGCCGTCGGGCGCGGCAGGAGGGCTGGGTTTGACGCCGCAATGCGGTCCGGCTGTTTTGTCGCGGTCGGGCTTTGCTTCTTTTCCTTTACCGGAAGTGTCGGCTCAAAAGTCTTTGTGCGCGTAGCGGTACGTTTTTTCCGTACGACGCGCTTCGGGCTTTCCCCGGCCGGAGGCGGGGACGACCCGCGCTCTTTTTCCATCTCCAGCCAGCGAAGGACTTCGCGGCGCATGCTCGCAAGTTCTTCATCGCTGAATGTCCCCTTTGGCGGCGTAGGTTCCGTCATAGTTTTGATCCGGTGTGGTTGGTGATCAATGCGATCGAAACGTTCTCCCTGCTGCACGAACCGTACATATATTATCCGTCCGTCCGCCGGCTAAAAAAGTAGGTCCACCAGGCACGGAGCGGCGTCTGCTGTTCGGGTACCGGCGAACTGGCCGCGCGAGCGGGCGAGCCGATCGAACCGGCCTGATCGGGCGGGATGACCATCACGCTTTCGCCCGGCTTGGTCAGTCCCAGCTCGAGGCGGGCCCGCGTTTCCGCATACCCGGCGGAATCGAAATACTTCAGCAGGTCGGCCATCTGAATATTGCGGGTTTGCAGCGTCGCGGCTTCCTGGCGCAGGGCGTTGAGTTCAGTTTCAACTCCCTGGGCATGCTGGTAGTCAAACCAATAGTAGTACCCGACGACGGCGATCAGGCAGCATCCGATAATTATGACGATGAGGTAGCGAAATGACGTGCGCTGTGGCATACGGAGTAACCATCATGGCCTGGTCATCAGTATAGCGGAATTTTTGGCGTTAAACTAGCGGTCAACGCACCATTCCGTTGTGACGAATATCGGCCTACGGCGCAGAGATCGGTTTCTTTGACGGGCGGATGTACACGAGGTACTTGGAAGCTTCGATCACCGCGATGATGGTGCCGGCCAAACCGGCGATCAGCAGCCAATCCCATGCTCCCAGCGGCACCGTCCGAAAAACGCGTTGCAAGTGCGGTTCGTAGACGGCAAGTATTTGCAGCGAGAATCCGATGCCGACCGCTCCGAGCAGGTAAGGGTTACCGGTGAATGCGCGCGTAAACAGGGTGTGCCGCAGACTGCGCGTTGAGAAAACGTAGAGGAGAGAATCAACGGCGAGTTCAGTGAAAATAATGGTCCGGAGATAATCGATGTTCGTCGAGGCCCGTACCAGCCACAAAAAAACGTTGAACAGCAGCGCGCTGATCGTGCCGCAGATGATGAGGATGAGGAGGCCCAACCGGAAATCAATCACGGATTCAGAGCGGCGACGGGGCGGTTCCAACATTACTTCGGTCTCCTCGCCGCGCTCCGCCGTCAGCGCGATCGCCGGAAGGCAATCGTCAATCAGATTGATCCAAAGAATTTGAGCCGGTAAAAGCGGGAGCGGCAGGTTGAATAGGAGCGCGCCGCACACCAGCGACACCTCGGTGAAGCTGTCCGACAGCAGGTACAGGACGGCTTTGCGTATGTTGTCAAAAATAATCCGGCCCTGCTTGACGACGGTCACGATCGTGTTGAAATTATTTTCCAGCAGCACCAGGTCGGCCGTTTCCTTGGCGATGTCGGTTCCCGAATTCAGTGCGATGCCGATGTCGGCCGCCTTGAGCGCCGGTGCGTCGTTGACGCCGTCGCCGGTCATGGCGACCACCTCGCCGCGGCGCTGCCAGGCGTTGACGATCCGCAGCTTGTGTTTTGGGGTGACGCGCGCGTAGACGTCAATTTTGTTCACGATGCGCTCAAGTTCGCCGTCGGTGAGCTGGTCAAGCTGAGCCCCTTCAAGAATGCCTGAGGATTTCACCGGTATGCCGATCTCTTCGGCGATCGCCTGGGCAGTGAGCCGATGGTCACCGGTGATAATGATGGTGCGGATGCCGGCCTTCCGCGTCTGGGCAATCGCGCCGCTCGTCTCGGGGCGCAGGGGATCCTTGAGCGCGACGAACCCGACAAAAATCAGATGGTTGAGGTTTTCGGCGAGGCTGCCGGTTTCGCCGATCCGCCGGTAAGCCATGCCGAGCAGGCGTAAACCCTGACGGCTGAATTTTTCAAACGTCGCATGTAAGTTGCGACGCTCCGGCGCATCCAACGGACGAATTTTTCCTTCGATCTCAACTTCGTCGGAAAGTTCGAGCAACCGTTCCGGAGCGCCTTTGCAGTAGATGATGCGCTTCGCATCGGCGCGGTGCAGCGTGGCCATATATTTGGCCTCCGGTGAAAAGGGAATTTCATCGAGGCGGGGTTCAAAGTGGCGGAGCTGGACGGCGGATAAGCCGACTTCGGCGGCCGATTTGTACAGCGCCGTTTCCGTGGGATCGCCGATCATGCGCCAGTGACGCAGTTCGTCGTCGGGGTTTTCCACACTGGCGTTGCTGCAGAGGACGCCGATTTTCAGCAGCAGCATCCGTTCCACGAGTTGCGGATCATGCATGAGATCGTGAAAGAGGATATGACGTTCGGGGGTAATCAGGTGGGAGATCCGCATCTGGCCTTCGGTCATCGTCCCCGTTTTGTCCGTGCAGATGATCGAAGTGCTGCCGAGCGTTTCCGTGGCGCTGAGCTGCCGGACCAGCGCCCCTTTCCGGAGAATGGCGCGCATGCCGAGCGCTAAAATGACGGTGACGATCACCAGCATTCCTTCGGGTATGGCGGATACCGCGATGGCAACGGCCAGATACAGCGTGCTGTTCTCCCAGGCGCCAGCGGAAAGGAGCGGGCGTCCGTGCAGCAGTCCGATGACCAGCACGATCGCCGCGAGCACGAGCACGAGTTCCGAAAGCTGACGGCTTAACCGGCGGAGTTTCAACTGCAACGGCGTCACCACCTCCGCGGTGTCCTGAACCAGCGCGGCGATCTGACCCAGTTCCGTGCGGGAGCCGGTGGCGTACGCCACCGCGGTGGCGTGACCTGATGCGACCGTGGTTCCCTGGTACACGAGATTCGTACGGTCCGCTAACGCCGCACCTTTGGCGAGCGGGTCGGTGTTTTTTGTTACGGGCGCTGCTTCGCCGGTCAGGCTGCTTTCCACGACCGTGCATTGGTGCACCGACAGCAGTCGGCCATCCGCCGGCACGCGGTTACCGGCTGTTATCACCATCAGGTCGCCGGGGACGACCGCTTCCGCAGGAATTTCCAACTCACGGCCATCGCGTAAGACATGGGCCCGAAAGGTGACCATTTCACGCAGCATTTCAAACGCCCGATTGGCTTTCCGTTCCTGAATGAACCCCACCAGCGCGTTGATGGCGATGACCGCCGCGATGATGCAAAAATCCACCCATTGACGGAGCGCGGCCGTCAACGCCATCGCGAAAAGCAGGATGGCCACCACCGGTCCCCGAAATTGGGCCAGCAGAATGACCCAGTCGGCGTTGACGGATTTCCGTGGGATGGCGTTTAGCCCGTAATGTTTGCTGCGGCGCTCGGCTTCCGGAGTGCTTAAGCCGGTCTCGTTGGAACGCAGGCGATGCAGGGCTTGCGCGCCGGTGAGGCTGTGCCAATCCGATTGTGCCGGCGGGGAATCGTGAGTTTTACGCATGCGATTAATTATATCATATTCACGCTGCGCGCGGTGAGGGTTTGCTGCATCGCCCCGCGGGCAGGCGTACTTCGATGTAGCCGGATGTACGACCGCCGGCGAGAAATTTTTTTGCGAAACGCGGCACGTTTACTAAATTGACATTATTTGCTATCGTATTTTTGTTATCTGCCGTGTACTGCGGGGGCGGCAGAAGATATGCGGTTAGCGGATTTTCGGGTCCATAGCTCAGTGGTAGAGCAGCGGCCTTTTAAGCCGATGATGAGGGTTCGATTCCCCCTGGACCCATAAGATTTGTATGTTCTCAGCGCTGTGGCATAACGTGGTTTTTAACCCGTTGTACAATTTTTTGATGTACCTGTATTTCTACCACGCCAACTTCAATCTGGGGTGGGCGGTGGTGTACATGACGCTCATTTTGCGTCTTTTACTGGTACCGTTTTCGGTCATCACCGAGCGCGGTAAGGAATTCTACCGTCGTATCAGCGACAAGGTTACCGAGGCCCAAAAGGATTACGCGGATGATCAAGTGAAACAAAAAACCGTCATCCGCGATTTGTTGCGTCAGAATAAAATACGTCCATGGTCGAACCTCATCGTCCTGCTTTTCCACGTGCTCATTCTCGTCGCTTTCTACCAGGTATTCGTGGGCGGCATGAAAGTCGGGGCCATTGTGGATTCGCTGTACCCGTCGATTCCCCGGCCTGACGTCATCAATACGAATTGGATATGCTTCGGTTGGGGGCCTGGCGCGCCGTGCCTGGACATCAAGGAGCGAAGCCTGCCGTTTGCCGCCGTGGTCGCCGTCGTGCTGTTTATCGAAATCACGCTGGGTCAGCGGGGCCGCAAAGGCCGTTTGACGCAGCAGGAGATTGTTTACCGCTTCCTGTTCCCCGCGTTTACCTTCGTCGCGTTGGGCTTGCTGCCGTCGGTCAAGTCGCTGTTCATTTTGACTTCCTTGCTGTTTTCCATTATGATTAGCCTGGGTGGGACGCTGTTTTGGGGTTTTGGAACCCGCCGCAAAGCGAAAGGAGAACGTCAGGCTGCCATGAACGCGGCGGCGCGTGATCCGTTCGATAATAATTTCCACTATGGCCGACAGCCTCGATAAGATCATGTACAGCTTCGTGGTGGAGGACGTGCTGAAGGGGTTTTTCATCCACGTACCGCCGGGTTACGTCGCGTGCGTGTACGACATGGGACGCGGGGTGTTGCGCAAGGTGTACGAACCGGGTCTCCATTTGAAAATTCCGTTCTGGCAGAAGGCTAAACTTTTCAATACCCAGACGCTGGAGTACAACATCAACCGTAACTTTGACCCGAACAAGCCGAAGCTGATGGGGGATCAGCCCGTGGTGTGCAAGGCTGTCGACGGACGGAGCATCAAACTGGAAGGCACCATTCTGCTGCGGCTGGACATCGACCGCATTCCGGAGATCTGGCAGTCGATCGGCGAGGAATTCGTGGAAAAGATCGTCCGGCCGACGGTGCGCAGCCGTTTGCGCCTGGTTGCTTCGCACCACTCAGGGTCCGAGCTGATTACGTCCAAGCGCGGTGCGATTGAAACCGAAGCCCAGCAGGAGCTGGAACGGGTTTTTCATCCGCGCGGCATTGTGGTGGAAAACGTACTCTTTTCGGAAATCGAAGACGGCGTGAAGACCGGCTGAGGAACGAAAGGTAAACTATAAAAAATGAGGGTCCCGCTTGGGCGGGACCCTTTTTGAAATGTGTCTACCTTCCGGGAACGAGAGCAGTGACGTGTTTCTCCTCAAGGGCACGCGCGGTCATCAGCTCGCAGCGCCAACCGAGCGTCAGGGCGCCGAAGTAGGCGAACTGCAGCTCTTCGAGAATGCAGTAGCTGACGAGAGACACCCGGAGCGGACAGTTACCGGCCTCCTTCATCTGCGTGAAGCGCTCGCTGATCGCCAGCAGCGTTCTCCTCAACGCCCGAAGCCGTACTAACAGGTGCGGACAGTATTGCGGAAGATCGGTACCGCGCACGAACGCCTTGGCCGCGTTGTTGAAGCGCCCGCGGAAGGCCTCCGGCGGATGACCGCGGTGCAGCAGGGCGAAGTTGAGGACTGCCGCCTCCAACAGGGAGAGAACCACCTGGTCGAACTCCTCGTTCGGTTGGTGCAGGCCACGCTTCTCCAGGTGGCACACCAGTTCGAGTGCACCCAGTACGCACCCGAGCGTAAACGCCGTCGAACAGTTCTTCTCGGCTTCGAAGTCATTGAGAGGAATTGCAGCGAACGGTACGCTGAGAATCTGCAGCCATTGCTGCGCGTAATCCGGACGAGACGCGCCGGTCGCCACGACGATCTTGGCAACCGTCTCCCATTCGTTGCCGGAGCAACACATGGGAAGGATCGCCTCCAGACAACGCGTGGCGTCGTCTTCTCCGATGAGCACGGCCGCCGGCTCAAGCAGGGCGGCATCCGGCTTGCTGCCAAACAGCACGGTGCTGATGGCGGTAAAACGTTCCGTTCTGTTCACGGGCGATCTCCTTTCAGAGATTCGGGCCTCGATAAAAGAACCATTGGCGCTTTCACGCCAATACAACCGGGGTGATGGTACGACTAAAATGCATCATTGTCAAGCATTGCTCACCCAGTTTTTGAACATCTGGTAGAACAAAAAAATAGGTGGATATACTGTGATTCTCCATTCTTGCCGGAATGTATCCTTCCTGTTACAATACCACCGCTCACTCACGGATATGGCCACAGGAGAAACCCTGCAGGGGCGCGTGCCGCCGCAGAATCTTGAAGCCGAAGCATCATTGCTCGGCGCGCTTTTGATTGACCGCGACGCCATCATCAAGGTTTCCGATATCGTGCGGCCGGACGATTTCTATAAAGAGGCGCACGGCATCATTTTTTCGACGATGATCGAACTGTTCGAACACCACGAACCGATCGATCTTTTGAACCTCGCGAACCGTCTGGAAGAAACCAAACGGCTCGAAGCGGTCGGTGGCCGGACGTACCTGACCAGCCTTGCCAATCTCGTGCCGACCTCCAGCCACGTGCGGTCGTACGCGACCATTGTCCAGCGCAAAGCGACGCTGCGGCGGCTGTTGAACGCCGCCGGTGAAATCGGCGAACTGGCGACACAGGAAACCGAGGACGTGACCACGCTCCTGGATTCGGCCGAACGCGCACTGTTTGGCATTTCGCACCGCTATTTGAAGCGGGCGTTCGTTCCCATCCGCGAGGTGTTGACGGAGGCGTTCGACCGCATTGACGAGCTGCACCGCGAAAGCGGCAAGCTCCGCGGCGTTCCGACGGGATACCGCGACATCGACAATAAACTGGCCGGCCTGCAGAATTCCGATCTCATTATTTTAGCGGCGCGGCCGTCCATGGGAAAAACCACGCTGGCGCTGGACATCGCCCGCCAGGTGGCGGTGAAAACCAAAACGCCTGTCGGCATTTTCTCACTGGAAATGTCCAAGGAGCAGGTCGTGGACCGGTTGCTGTGCGCGGAGGCCGGCGTAAACCTGTGGAAGATGCGCACCGGCATGCTGTCCGACCAGGGCGAGAACGACGATTTCACGCGCATCGGCCATGCCATGGGCGTGCTGTCCGAAGCGCCGATGTTCATTGACGATTCGGCAACCGCCAACGTGATGGAAATCCGCACCAAGGCGCGGCGGCTGCAGACCGAGCACGGACTGGGACTGATGGTGATCGATTACCTCCAGCTGATGGAAGGCCGCGGCGCGGAGAACCGCGTGCAGGAAGTCTCCGATATTTCCCGCAACCTCAAGGCGATCGCCCGGGAGCTCAACATTCCTGTCATCGCCATTTCGCAGCTGTCGCGCGGCGTCGAGTCGCGGGAAACGCACGTGCCGCGCCTCGCCGACCTGCGGGAATCCGGTTCCATCGAGCAGGATGCCGACGTGGTGATGTTCATCTATCGCGAAGCCATGTACTCACGCGACCTGCCGCCGGACCGCCAGCACCTTGCCGAGGTCATCATCGCCAAACACCGCAACGGCCCGACCGGAAAGATCCCGCTGTTTTTCGACGAACACCGCGTGACGTTCAAGACGGTGGAAAAGCAGATTGCTGATGATGCGAGCAGCATGATCGAGTGATTCATTGCAGGACAACCATATTAATTATCGCGAACATACGACAAGCCTATGAGCATGTTCAGTAAACTCAAGCAGTTCAAGGAACTGCGGAGCGCCGCAAAGTCATTACAGCAGGAATTAGCCCAGGAGCAGGTGATCACGGAACGCAACGGCATCACCTTGACGTTCGACGGCAACCTCGACGTCAAAAGCTTGGTGCTGCCGCCGGGTATGAGTACCGACGAGCTGCAGCGCCGGCTGCCGGAAGTTATCAATCAGGCGATCGACAAGACTCAGCGGATGGCAGCCGAAAAAATCCGCAAGCGCGGCGGCCTTGAAGGGCTGGGCTTGGGCGGGAATTAGTCACCGGCGGTTAGCAAACAAGTAGGGTGCTTGATTTGCGATTCATTTATTTTGTGCCGCATTACCCGCGCTCAATTTTAGAGCTCATCGCGCAATTTACGCGGTTGCCCGGCATCGGGCCCAAGACCGCCGAGCGGTTGGCGTTGTATCTGGCCAGCCGTCCGCCGGCTGATGCCGATGCGTTGGCGCGGGCGGCGGCGGCGCTGCACGCGGAACTGGTCAAATGTAAAATCTGCGGCGATTACGCCGAAACCGATCCCTGCGGAATTTGCCGCGACCAGTCGCGCGACCCGGCGATTTTATGCGTCGTGGCAAAGCCCCAGGACCTGCTCGCGCTGGAGCGCACCGGAGAATTCCGCGGACGCTACCACGTGCTCGGCGGTACGGCCAACCCTCTCGAGGGGGTGACCCTGGAACATCTCAATGTGTCGGCCTTGCGCGACCGCATCAAACGCGACTCCGTGCGGGAGGTGATTTTGGCGTTTAACCCCGATGTCGCCGGCGAGCATACGGCGCTGGCGGTGCGCAATGTCCTCTCGGCGCTCGCGGTGTCGCCGCCGTTGAAAATCACCAAGCTCGCGCGCGGTCTGCCGCTGGGTTCCGATGTCGAGTATGCCGACGAGGTGACCTTGGGGCATGCGCTGCGCGGCCGCCGCCCGGTGTAGATCGGTATGGAACACGCTGCCTCCCGCCCGCCGTGGTACCGGCAAAACGGAAATCTCCGTTGGTGGCTGGTGGCGCTGGTCATCGTGATCACGGCCGCCGGCGTGCGTCTGGTAAAACTCAACGACGACGAGGTGCGCACCGATGAGGGAAACTATGCCGTGCGCGCGATCGGGTGGAACGATTTCATGTTCTCCACGACACTGGGGTCGGGTTGGGTCTGGCATCAGCAGGATGAGGTATTGCCGGCCTGGACACAGCTGAGTTTCAACGATCATCCGCCGCTCCACTTCGCGGCCATCTGGTTGTCCACGCATTTGTTCGGCATCAATCTGTTTGCCGTCCGTTTGCCGTCGGCGCTCTACGGAGTCGGTGCCGTGCTTTTAGTCATGCTGATATTGCGGCGCTGGCGGCAACCGCAAGGAGCGCTGGTCGCCGGTGCAATCCTGGCGTTGCTGCCCTGGCACATTTTTATTTCCCGCCAGGCGATCCAGGAGTCCGGGGTTATTTTTTGGATTCTGGCGGCGTTGCTGGCTGCCGTCTACGTGGGAAATGACGCCCTGCCGAGGCGCCCACGCGCATTGGGGTGGGCAATGCTGGGCGCAACGCTGGGTTTGGGCCTGCTCACCAAGTACTCCGCAGCTATTGTGCTGGCGCCGCTCACGGTCATGGCAGTGCAGGGGCGCTGGTGGCGGCATCCCGAATTTTGGCTGGCGCCGCTAACGGTTTTGATTCTATTGAGTCCGGTGGTGTATTACAATCGGCGGGTGTATATCGAGCGCGGGCATTTCGACTTACAGCTGAGCCGTTTGCTCAAACAAGATACCCGCGGTGACTGGCCGGCAAGCAACCAGGGCATCTGGCAGGGCGATTGGCGCCAGGCGGGTAATTTTTTGCAGCAGCAGCTGGTCGGTTTGTCGTGGCCGGCCGCCGTACTGTTGCTGTGGGGAATCATTGCGCCGCGGCGCCGCCAGAACCTGCCGTCCGGGGCCGTGGCGGCCAGCTACGGCGCCGCTGCGATCGGGGCGATCCTTGCGCTCATTACGTTGAATGACTACGGGCGCGGTTCAATTCTCTTGCCTTTTTACGCCCTCGCAATAGGAATTTCTGCCCAAACGCTTCGCCCGTTCCTTTTGCGGACTGTTGCCGCAGTCACCGTCGGGGTGCTGGTTTTGGCGGCGTTCCCGACGTTTGCCAGTGATACCGCGGTGCAATATCTGGTGAAAACTTTCCCTGCCAGTCCGGTCGGTTTTGCCAATTGGGAAGCGTGGCGGGCACAGAATATCCCGACGTCATTTGCCCCGGTACATTACGCCTCGTTGAAAAGTTGGTTGTACGGTCAGATTGAACGGACGGGAAACGGTGAGGCGCTGGTTGTCTATGATGATCGGATCGCATGGTTTCCGGCCAACTGGTATTTTTTTCGCTACGGTTTTTACAGCCAGAAAACCGTTTTCATGAACTCCGGCATTTTTTCATTCTTGTCAACGCAGCATGTGCTTGATCATCTGCGCGGCCGAAACATCCGGTTCATTGAAGTTGGCCAGGCGGCGGCCGACAGTAAAAATGTTTTGAACGAGCAAACCGCATTGACCGATAAATTTTTCCGTACGCTCCGTACCAGCCAGCGGGTTAACCCCGTTATGGTCACCGGAGAAAACGGAGCAGAGATGCTGCGCGTGTGGGACGTCTACTGGGATCCGGCGGTTGCCTTTCCGGGCGGGTAGCGGGGGAGACTTGCAAAAATTTTTACGGCTTGCTACGCTTGACTGCACATAGTCCGACGGTCCTCGGAGAGGGGAGTGCACCGTGCAACATCGGGAAATAGCATGACCACGCACACGAAAGTTCGCCTTGGAGTACTGGGGATTTTCATCGTAACTGCGGTTGCGGTGCTTTTTGATTTCCCGCGTTTAGGCACCGGTTTAACGTTGCCGCAGTGGTTTTTGAAACCTTTTCGTCTCGGTCTTGATCTGCGCGGCGGAGTGCAACTGGTCTACAGCGCCGACGTCAGCGCGATTCCGCCGGGTGAGGAGTCTAGCGCCCTGGATGGCGTGCGGGACGTGATTGAGCGCCGCGTGAATATCTTTGGCGTATCCGAGCCACTGGTGCAGACTTCGCGCAGCAGTTCGGACTGGCGCGTGATCGTTGAGCTGCCGGGGGTGACCGATGTTAAGGCGGCCGTGGACCTCATCAATGAAACCCCGCGACTCGAGTTCAAGGAAGTTGATACCAATCCCACAACGACCCCGACGCTGTCGGAAGCGGAAATCAAGGCAAAAGCTGAGACCGTACTCAAAGACGCCCTGAAACCGAAAGCGGATTTTGCCGCATTGGCAAAGGAGTATTCCGACGACGCCGGTAGCAAGGACCAGGGCGGTGATTTGGGTTGGAAGAAAGCCAGCGATTTGGTGCCGGAATTTTCGGCTGCGTGTTTCAAGGACGGAAAAGTCGGCGCTGTGTATCCCAAGCTGGTAAAAAGCGAATTCGGATATCACATTATCAAAGTGGTGGAACGGCGGGGTACGGGCGACAGCCTTGAGGCGCATTGTCAGCATATCCTCCTGTCCACCGTGCCGCCCCCCGCACCGACGGGCATTGTCTGGAAGAACACAGGACTGAGCGGGTCGCAGCTCAAGCGGGCAACGGTATCGTTCGATCCGCAAACGGGCGAACCGCAGGTGAGCTTGGTGTTCAATACGGAAGGCGGTAAACTGTTCGGCGATATAACGCGCCGCAATGTCGGCAAGCAGGTGGCCATTTTCCTCGACGGAGCGATCATCTCCAGCCCGGTCGTGCGCGAAGCGATTACCAGCGGCAGCGCGGTCATCAGCGGCAATTTTTCCATCGCCGAAGCCAAGCAACTCAAAGAGCGGCTCAACGCGGGAGCGCTGCCGGTGCCCATCACCATCATTTCGCAGCAAACCGTGGGTGCGACGCTCGGACAAGCAGCGGTCATCAAGAGTTTCCAGGCGTCCATCTTCGCGGCCATCCTCGTCGGGCTGTTCATGATTTTGATCTACCGTTGGCCCGGTCTGATCGCGACTCTCAGCCTGGCGGTCTACGGGCTGGTGATTTTGGCGCTGTTCAAGCTCATTCCCGTCACGCTGACGCTCGCCGGTATCTCCGGTTTCATCCTCGGTATGGGTATGGCGGTGGACGCCAACGTGCTGATCTATGAGCGCCTCAAGGAGGAGCTGCGCGGCGGCGGGACGTTGTCGCACGCGATAACGCTCAGCTACCGACGGGCCTGGCCGTCGATTCGCGACGGTAATCTGACGACGCTGCTCACGAGCGTCATCCTGATGTGGTTTTCCACCAGCGTCATCAAAGGCTTTGCCATCACCCTGGCGATCGGCTTGCTGGTCAACTTCTTTTCCGCTATGGTGGTTTCCCATCTCCTGATGGCAATGCTGCAGCCGCGCCGGCACCCGGAACGATGGCTGTGGTGGTACTGCGTCTCACCCCGAGAAATTCGGACGGTAAAAGGCAAGTAACGCATATTCTCTGGCACGTATGTTCACGGTTATTCCGCATCGCAAGTGGTGGTACATATTCTCAACGCTTTTGGCGGTGGGGAGCATTATCGTGCTATTCACCTGGGGGCTGAAGCCGGGAATTGATTTTACCGGCGGGAGTTTACTCGAACTCGATTATCCGACCAGCACCCCGTCGCTGATCGATATCCGCAACACCGTGCAGCAGTCGACCGGGCAGACCGTCTCCACGGTCCAGTCGGTCGGCGAACGCGGGGTGGTCGTCCGTTTTCCCCACATCACAGAAGCGGCGCACCAGAAATTACTGACGGATCTCAAGCAGATCGGGCCGGATGTCATCGAGCAGCGGTTTGATGCCATTGGTCCGACCATCGGAGCGGAACTGAAGCAAAAAACCGCGTGGGCGGTCGGATTGGCGGTGCTGGGGATGATCATCTACATCACGATCGCATTCTACAAGGTTACCCGGCCCGTGCCGTCGTGGCAGTACGGCAGCATCGCGATCTTCTCACTGCTGCATGATCTGTTGATTACCGCCGGAGCATTCGCCGTCATCAGCCGTTTCTACGGCATGGAGGTGAACGCCTCTTTTGTCGCGGCCATGCTGACGGTGTTCGGGTATTCGGTGAACGATACCATCATTATTTTTGACCGGATCCGCGACAACCTGCAGCATCACCCGAACCCAAACTTTGCCGAACTGGTGGACACCAGTATCCGGCAGACGCTGTACCGCTCCACCAATACCGTTCTCACGGTGCTTTTGGCGCTCTTTGCCGTGCTGCTGTTCGGCGGGGAATCCATCCGTGATTTCGCCGTCACGCTCATCGTCGGCATTACGCTGGGAACCTACTCGTCAATTTTTCTCGCCAGTCCGCTGCTGGTGGAAGCGCAGCGCATCCGGTTCGGCAAAAAGCGGTAGACAACCGATGCGCCGGGCAAAAAATTCCGGTCCGCCGGAATTTTTTTTATTGCGCGCAAATTCCTTGACCCGAAATTGATTTTATAGTGTGACTGAAAATTTTTTAGCATGCAGAAAATTTTGAGCAAGGGAATGAAAAACCGTGTCGGAGTTGACTATTCTTTGACTTTATGCTATATTTTCATTATTGGGATAAATGATATTGTTTTTTGGCTAAGATAAGTGGAATAATATGGCTCAACCAAAGTCAATTTTGGACAAAATCATCCAAAGTAAAAATATTGAGGAAGCCAGTCAGTTCAACCCAACGGAAATCATTTCCGATCTGGTGAAAGAGCTGAATGCAAAGGAGCGCGAAGTACTGTCGCGCCGTTTTGGGCTGAATGGAGAGCCATTGCAGACGCTGGAGGAAATCGGCAAGAATTTTGAAATCACTCGCGAGCGCATCCGGCAAATTCAGGGTGCCGCGGTGCGTAAGGTTCGCGTGGCGGCCGAAGCGAAGCAGAGGCTGGCGGTGCTTGAGCACACGGTCACGCGACTTTTGCACGAACACGGCGGAATTGCCGAAGCGGAAACGTTTTACCGGAATTTACTTTCCCATCTCGACGAATCCGCAACGCATCGTCAGGCGGCCATTTTCATCATCACCGAGCTTTTGCCGACGCATGTTGAACGGGTCCGGCAGAATGATCAATTCTATCACGGTTGGAAGCACCGGGTGCTGGATTTGGCGTTTGTTCAGCAAACGATTGACACGTTGCGCGGACTCATTGAGGGTCAGCAACGGTCGCTGAAATTTGACGACCTGATCACCTCGTTTAAGGGCCATGATTTCTACCTTGCCAACCGCGAACGTTTTGTTCCGGCCGGCATCACGATGGTGGAAAATGACGAGGAGGCGATCAACCGGGTATTGCTTTCGTATCTGACGATCAGCCGGCAGATCGAGCAGAATATCCTGGGTGAATGGGGGCTGAGTGAATGGCCGACGATTCGTCCCCGCCGCATGGGCGACAAGATTTACCTCGTACTCAAACAGGGCGGTAAACCCCTGCATTTTACGGAAATCACCGAAGAAATTAACCGGGCGAGCTTTGATCACAAGGTGGCGTACCCTGCGACGATCCACAATGAGCTCATTTTGGATGAGCGGTACGTCTTGGTCGGGCGTGGCATTTACGCTCTCCGCGAATGGGGCTACGAGCCAGGAACGGTTGGAGATGTTATTATGAAAGTGCTCACCGAGGCCGGTAAGCCGTTGACGCGCGACGAGATCGTCAACGAAGTCAGCCGGCGCCGGTTTGTCCGGAAAAGTACGATTTACCTGGCGCTGACCAATCGCGAACATTTTGCGAAAATCGGCGACCGTTATCAGCTCAAGCCCGAAAATCAAGCGGTCGGCGTGCGCGCCGGTGCGAAAAAAACAAACTAAATACTTCCCAATCCGTCCGGTTTTTGGCGTGCGGGCGCGGTGCGGGGAGTGGCGTTATGGGTTTCAATCTCAATGAATTTGCCGATGTAGCAGCGCAAAATCCATTTGTGCTGATCGGGTGGTTTCTCGCCCACGGTGGGTGGGTTTTTTTGTTGCCGTGGGCGGTGTGGGTGGCGACGGTGATGTGGCTGGAATGGCGGCGGGGGATTTACGATTCCCAGCGCGAATTTGTCGTACTGGCCGTTGATATTCCGCGCACCAACGAGCAGACGCCGCGGGCTATCGAGCAGTTGTTCTCGCATTTTTCCGGCATGCACAACGATCCGCAAAAAGAGGATAAGTGGATCGCCGGCGAAATGGAAGAAAGCATTGGTCTTGAGATCGTGAGCTTCGGCGGCTATATTCAATTTCTCATCCACCTGAACGTCAAATTCCGCGATCTGGTCGAGGGGGCGATCTACGCGCAGTATCCGGAGGCGGAAATCGCCGAGGTGGAGGATTACGCGATGCGTTTCAAGGGCATCAAATTTCCTAATGATCAGTTTGACGTCTGGGGCGGCGAGCTGCGCATGACCAATAAACAATACTACCCGATTAAAACCTACCGTGAGTTCGAGGATATGGTTTCCGGCGAATTCAAGGACCCGATGGCGAGCATCCTGGAAATTTTCAGCAAGATGACGCCGGATGAGCAGGCGTGGTATCAAATTGTTATCACTCCGGCCAACAATAATTGGGGCGAGCCCGGAATGGAACTGGTGTACAAACTCATCGGCGCTAAAGTATCAAAAAAGAAAAAAATTTGGGAGAGCCTTATCGACGCGCCGTTGAACATTATCAGCATGTTCGGGGACATCATTTCCGGCACGTGGGGCGTAGCCGCCCAGGAGCAACCGGCGACGCTCATCCCGATGAGCCAGATGTTGCACCTCCCGCCCGGCAAGCGCACGGTCGTTGAAGCAGTGGAGCGGAAAATTTCCAAAATCGGTTTTCATACCCGCATCCGGTTGGTTTACATCGCGCGGAAACATGCGTTCAATAAAGCGACGCGTTCCAGCGCGCTGTTCGGCGCGATCAAGCAATTCAATACGCTGGATATGAACGGGTTCAAGCCAAACAAGAAAAAATTCACCAAAGTGTATGGCCTGTTCAAAAAACCGCGCATTAATATCCGAAAGAATAAGGTCATGCGCTGGTATCGGATGCGTGCGCGGCAGTACGAACCGGGGTACTATGGGCCGATTTTGAATATCGAAGAATTGGCCGGCTTATGGCATTTCCCGCTGATGACGGTAAAGGTGCCCACGCTCCAGCGGACGGAAGCCAAGCGCGCGGAGCCGCCGGTAACCTTGCCCATCGCGCCATACCGTGAAGGTGAGCCGCCGGTCGACCAACTTGTATGACGAATCCGGAAAACGATCGCATCGTGTATTTCGGCATTACCAACTTCCGCAACCAGCGGTTGAAGTTTGGCATAAAAAAAGACGACCGGCGCCGTCACATGTACCTGATCGGGAAAACCGGCATGGGCAAATCCACGGTGCTGGAAAATATGGTCGTCCAGGATATTTTGAACGGCGAGGGAGTCGCCGTGGTGGATCCGCACGGCGATTTCGCCGAGAAAATCATTAAGTTCATTCCCAACCACCGCATCAACGACGTCGTCTATTTTAACCCTTCCGACATCGATTTTCCCATCTCGTTCAACGTGATGGAATCGGTGGATGAGCAGCACAAGCACCTCATTGCATCCGGCCTGGTTGGCGTGTTCAAAAAACTCTGGGCGGACTCCTGGGGGCCCCGGCTGGAATACGTGCTGCGCAATGCGATTCTGGCGCTCCTGGATTACCCGGGCAGCACACTGCTTGGCGTCATGCGTATTCTGGTAGACAAGAATTATCGGAAGAAAGTCATCGCGAAAATCAAAGACCCGGTGGTGCGGTCGTTTTGGGTGGACGAGTACTCGAAGTACCCCGACCGTTTTCAGGCCGAAGCGATCGCCCCGATTCAAAATAAAGTCGGGCAGTTCTTGTCAACCGCGCTGATCCGCAACATCGTCGGCCAGGTCAGGTCCAGCATTGACATTCGCGAGGTCATGGACCATCAAAAAATTCTCATCCTTAATTTGTCCAAGGGGCGGCTCGGTGAAGACGCATCGGCTTTGATGGGCGCGATGATGATCACCAAAATCCAGCTGGCGGCGATGAGCCGCATCGACCTGCCGGAGGATGAGCGCAAGGATTTCTACCTCTACGTCGACGAGTTCCAGAATTTCGCCACGGAAAGTTTCGCGAACATTCTCTCCGAGGCCCGCAAATACCGTCTCAACCTGATTATCGCTCACCAATACATCGAGCAAGTCGAAGAGAATGTTCAGGCGGCGGTACTGGGCAACGTCGGTACCATCATGGCGTTTCGCATCGGCGCCGCCGACTCCGAGTTGCTGGCCAAGGAATTCGCGCCCTATTTCGACGAAGAGGACGTCGTGAACCTGGCCAAATACGACATTTACCTCAAGCTGATGATCGACGGCGTCGCATCAAACCCGTTTTCCGCCACGACACTCCCGCCGATCGAGAAATGGGCCAAACCCTCGGGAAACGTCGATAAGATCGTCCAGGTGACGCGCGAACGGTACGGCAAGCCGCGTGAGATCGTGGAGGATAAGATTGCCCGTTGGAGCGGCATGGTGGGGGAGGGCGAAGAACGGGAAGCATCGGATGAGGACGCCGAACCGGCACCGCGTTTGAAGGTGGTCGAGCCGCGGATTTTCAGGCCGGTTACCCTTGTGCCGTCTGCCGAGACGGGAAAACATCCGGCGCCGACGCCGGTTGCACCGACCAAAGACGAGCGCAAGCCTGCGGCCGCGAACCGCTTTACCGTTGATTGCTACGAGTGCGGTGCGCAGGTCGAAGTGAACTTCAAGCCTGACGGTATCCGGCCCGTTTACTGCAAGCGTTGTTTTAAGGAAATTCGTGAACGTTCGTTGCGGAAGGAATCGGCCGCCCCGGAAGCGGTTCAACCGCCGGTGGCGGAAATGAGCCTGGCCGACGCGCTCCGGTCCAAACCCGTCCCGATCAGCGCCACGCGCCGCCGCACGCACAGCGAAGAGCGGCCGGAGTCAGACGCAAGCATGGCATCCGCAGCGGCACCGACGCCCGATGAAAGTGCCGGTACAGAAACCGACGTCACCGTGAAAGAGGAGACGTCGCGTCCCCGGAAAGATTTTTCGCACCCGCAGATTCTGTCGCCCCGCCGGATCGTACGGTTCAATTAAAGTATTTTGGGCGCATCGTCGTCCGACCGGACGATTTTTTTGTGTTGCTGAATGTTTGACAGACGCAAAAAAGCTTCGTATGATTTGTAGCATGGATAAAAAATTTAAACCCATCCGCATCGGGATTATCGGCGCCGGGTACGTCGGGTTGACCACCGGCGTCTGTTTTAGCGATATCGGCCACCAAGTCCTATGCGCCGATTCCGATTCTTCCAAACTTGAACGGCTGCGGCAGGGGGAATCGCCGTTTTTTGAGCCTGGGCTGGAAGAGTTGCTGCGCAAAAATGTCGCTTCCGGGCGCCTGCGGTTCATCAGCGATAACACGGAACTCGTCGCCAATTCCGACGTCATTTTTATCTGCGTCAATACGCCGCCGAAAAGCGACGGCCGCGCGGACCTGCGCTATGTCGAGCAAGTGGCAAAAGAAATCGCATTTGCACTGCCGGACGAGTACCGTTTGATCGTTGACAAGAGCACCGTCCCGGTGCACACGGCCGAAAAGGTGACGGAGACCATCCGTCGCTACCGGCCGGACGCCAAGTCCTTCGACGTCGTTTCCAACCCCGAATTCCTTCGCGAAGGAAGCGCGATTGAGGATACCATGCGACCGGATCGCATCGTCGTCGGCGCCTCCAGCGATCGGGCGCGACAGCTCATGCGCGAAGTATATCAGCCGATACTCAACCAGACGAAAGCCGAGCTGTGCGAGGTGTCTATCCGCAGCGCCGAGCTCATCAAACATGGCGCCAATACGCTGCTGGCGACAAAAATTTCGTTTGCCAACCTGATTGCCGATGCGTGTGAGAATGTCGGCGCGAATGCCAGCGAGGTACTGCACGGCATCGGCATTGACCGGCGGATCGGCGAAGCGTTCCTGAAGCCGGGCATCGGATTCGGCGGGAGCTGCTTTCCGAAAGATATCGCGGCATTTCGACACACGCTCCAGACGGTCGGCGTCAGCCCGGCGCTGGTGACCGCAGTGGAAGAGATCAACGATACGGCGTACCGGCGGTTTCTGCAGCGCATCGAACGGGTGCTGTGGGTATTGGACGGTAAGCGCATCTGCGTCCTGGGGTTGAGCTTCAAAGCCAACACCGATGATTTACGCAACGCCCCTTCACTGAGGATCATCCGCGCGCTCCTCAAGGAAGGCGCCGTCGTTTCCGCCTATGATCCGAAGGCGCGGGCAAAAGCGCAGCATGCGGTGCCCGAGGTAAAATACGCGGACAACCCGTATGCAGCGGCGGAAGGCAGCGAAGCGATCGTCGTCTGCACGGAATGGGATGAATTTACTCAACTCGATTTGCCCCGGCTGCGAAAACTCGTTTTGATGCCGATTATTTTTGACGGACGTAACGTCATCAACCGTGCCTCGGCTGAGGCGGCGGGCTTTACCTACTACGGGGTCGGCCACTAAACGCCCCAAGCGACGAAAAGGGAGGGGAATGTGAAGAAAAATTGCATAACGAAATCCGGTTACCCGGCCAAATAAGGTTACCGGGTATTTGTGGTATTATTTATTCAATAATTCTCGGCATTGTATTGACAATTTCCAGGCGGGGGTATATGATATTAGCACTCGTAAATAGAGAGTGCTAATGCCAGAGAGGCAACCGAATTGACTATGGATCCGTCGAAATTTACCTACAAAGTCCAAGAGGCGCTGCAGCGGACCGTGCAGTTCACCACCGAGCTTGGACAGCAGCAAATTACCGTGCCCCACCTCCTGTACGTTCTGGTGGAGCAATCGGACAGCATTGTCCCGGCCGTGCTCAAAAAACTGGAGATTGACCTCGCGGCGCTCAAAGAGCGCCTGCTTGAAGCGGCCAAAAAAATGCCGACCGTGAACGGTCTGGTGGTGACGCCGTATCTGACGACCGAATTCAACGTGGTATTAGGCCGGTGCGAACGCATCGCAAAATCATTGGGCGATGAATATGTCTCGACCGAACACCTGCTGCTCGGCATCACCGAAGTGAATTCCGAGGCGAAGACGATCCTGGGTGATTTTGGCGTGACGCATGAGCGCGTCATGAACGTATTGAAAGAGGTGCGGGGGAGCCACCGGGTCGTCGACATGGACCCCGAAAGCAAATACCAGGCGGTGCGCAAGTACGCCACGAATTTGAACGAACTGGCGCGTAACGGCAAGCTCGATCCGGTGATCGGACGCGACCGTGAGATCCGCCGGATCATGCAGGTGATTACGCGGAAAAAGAAGAATAATCCGGTGCTCATCGGCGAACCGGGTACCGGAAAGACCGCGATCGTGGAAGGGTTATCCCAGCGGATCGTCAAAGGTGACGTTCCCGAAAGCCTCAAAGATAAGGAAATTCTGAATCTGGATATCGGTTCGATTTTGGCCGGGTCGAAATTCCGCGGTGAATTTGAAGACCGCTTGAAAGCGGTCCTGAAAGAGATCGAGGATGCGGAGGGCAAATTTATCCTGTTTGTCGACGAACTGCACGTCATCGTCGGCGCCGGCGGCGCGGAAGGTGCGATCGACGCGGCCAACCTTTTGAAACCGGCGTTGGCCCGCGGCAGCTTGCGGATGATCGGCGCCACGACGCTGAAGGAGTACCAACGTTACGTGGAAAAGGACGCCGCGCTCGAGCGGCGGTTCCAACCGGTTTTTGTCGGCGAACCGACCCTGGAGGATACCATCGCGATTTTGCGCGGGATCAAGGAAAAGTATGAACTGCACCATGGCATTAAAATCACCGATGGCGCGTTGATCGCGGCCGCCAAGTTATCCCAGCGCTACATTACCGATCGGTTTTTACCCGACAAGGCGATTGATCTGGTGGATGAGGCGGCGTCGGGCTTGCGGTTGGTGATCGATTCGATGCCCGATGACCTGGATGTGTTGAAGCGCAAGATCATTCAGCTGAAAATTGAAAAAGAGGCGTTGAAAAAGGAGGGCGGAGCGTCGTCAAAGCCGCTGGCCGAGGTGAAGGCAAAACTCGCGAATACTGAGGAGCAGGCACGGCAGATCGAGATTCACTGGCGGGCCGAGAAGGAACTCATTAACCAGATCAAGCAGGCGCGCGAGGATATCGATAAACTCAAGATGAAAGCCGAACGGTATGAGCGCCAGGGCGAACTTCAGCAGGTGGCGGAAATCAAGTACGCCGGGTTACCCGGACTGGAGAAAAAGATCACCGAACTCACGAGTAAGCTCAACCGGCTGCAAGCCGAACGACAGATCATCAAGGAAACCGTGACCGAAACGGATATCGCGGGCGTGGTTTCGCGCTGGACGGGAATTCCGGTGGACAAGATGCTGGAAAGCGAGTCGAAGAAACTTGCCCGCATGGAGGAAATGTTGCGGCGGCGCGTGGTCGGTCAGGACCAGGCGATCGCGGCAGTTTCCAACGCGGTCCGGCGGTCGCGCGCCGGGATCGCCGAAGAGTACCGGCCGATCGGCACGTTCCTGTTTCTCGGTCCCACGGGCGTCGGCAAAACGGAACTGGCGAAAGCCGTCGCGGAGTTTCTCTTCGATGACGAACGGGCGCTTGTTCGGGTTGATATGTCCGAATACATGGAACGGCACTCGGTGGCTAAAATTACCGGTTCACCGCCGGGGTACGTCGGTTACGAGGAAGGCGGACAGCTGACGGAGATCATCCGCCGACGGCCGTATGCGGTCATCCTGCTCGACGAAATCGAAAAAGCACACCCGGATGTGTTCAACTTGCTGCTGCAGATTCTTGACGAAGGTCGTTTGACCGATGCGAAAGGGCGCGTCGTGAATTTCAAAAACACCGTGGTCATCATGACGTCAAATCTCGGATCGGACATCATTCACGAGTACGCGCTCGGCTTTACCACCGAACGCCGGTCCGCCGGCATCAATCAGCAGGAGATGGAAGATCGCATCCAGGATATGTTGCGCCGGACGTTTAAACCGGAATTTCTCAACCGGCTGGATGCCAGTATCACATTCCATGCGCTCGGACATCGGGAGATCCGTCAGATTATCGATCTGCAGTTGCGGCAGGTCAGCGAACGCCTTGCCCAGCAGGGGATTACGGTCGGGTTTAGCGAGCGCCTGAAAGATTACCTGGCCAAGAAGGGTTTTGATCCGGCATTCGGCGCCCGGCCGCTCAAACGCCTGATCCAGCAAAAAATTCTTGACGAATTAGCGCTGGGAATCGTTGAGGGCCGGTTGAAGGAGGGCCAACATCTGACCGTCGATGAACGAAAAGGAAAAGTCGTTACCGCGCCGACAAAATCGTAACCGCATACATGAGGCCGCCGGGATTTTCCCCGGCGGCTTTTTTTGGTATTTTAGCGTTTGACGAAGCAGCAAATTTTCCGTAGTTTATGAGTACTCGCTTATGCCAAAAAAGCAGCCCTGGAAAGTAGCCGTTGCGATGTCGGGCGGCGTTGACTCTTCAGTCGCCGCCGCGTTGCTCGTCGAACAAGGGTATTCGGTGATGGGGGCTTACATGAAAAATTTTTCCACCGAATCATGGCGCGGAACGCTGCAAACGGAATGCCCGTGGGAAAAAGATGTCGCCGATGCCGAGGCGGTCTGCCGTAAGCTGGGAATACCGTTTCGGACGTTCAATTTTGAGCGCGAATACCGCCGGGCGGTATTGAATAATTTTTTCGACGAATACCGGCGGGGCCGTACGCCGAACCCGGATGTGCGCTGTAATCGGGAGATTAAATTCGGAAGTTTTCTTGCCGCCGTACGCCATTTGGGGTATGCGCACATGGCAACCGGCCACTACGCG
This sequence comes from Patescibacteria group bacterium, assembly GCA_028712155.1. Taxonomy (GTDB): domain Bacteria; phylum Patescibacteriota; class Patescibacteriia; order Buchananbacterales; family GWA2-38-13; genus VMFR01. Next base: position 48,970 of record JAQTQO010000001.1, read on the forward strand.
CGCATCGTCAACGGTCAACTGCAAAAAGGCGTCGATGCCGCCAAAGACCAGTCGTATTTTCTCTATGTGCTCACCTCCCGGCAATTAGCGCACACGCTGTTCCCGATCGGCGGTTACACAAAAGACCGCATCCGCCAGCTTGCCCGCCGATGGAAATTGCCCACCGCCGATAAAAAAGATTCCCAAGGCATTTGTTTCGTGGGACCGGTCAAACTCCGGGAATTTTTAGCACAGGAAATTCCGCACCGCCGCGGTTTGGTCGTGGATACCGATGGGCACAAACTTGGATATCATGACGGGGTCTGGTACTATACAATCGGGCAGCGGCATGGCATCGGTATTGCCGGTCCCAAACCCTACTACGTCGTAGACAGAAACGCCGCTACCAACACGCTGGTGGTGGCGGCCGGGCGGCAACACCCCGCACTCTACCGGCAAGACATTCGACTCAGTCGTCTCCACTGGATCGGCATACGCCCGAAACTGCCGTTGACGTGCCGCGCAAAGATCCGCTATCAACAGAACGACCAAGCCTGCGTGGTACGGCAGACGCGGCTTGGCACGATCGCGCATTTTCGCCGGCCGCAGTTTGCGGTCGCGCCGGGCCAAGCCGTGGTGCTGTATCGCGGGAGCCTGGTGCTCGGCGGCGGAATCGCCTCGTCGTTTGCGTAAATCTTACCGTTTATGACCAGCCAGGAATTGATTACGAAATTTCTCCAATTTTTTCGCGCCAAGCAGCACGCCCGCATGCCGGGCGCTTCGCTGATACCGGAAAACGACCCGACGGTTTTGTTTACGACGGCCGGCATGCATCCGCTCGTGCCGTATCTTTTAGGGCAGCCGCATCCGTTGGGCAAGCGCTTGTGCGACGTACAGCCATGCCTGCGCACCAGCGACATCGATGAAGTCGGTGACTTAACCCATCATACGTTTTTCGAGATGCTGGGGAATTGGTCGCTTGGCGGATATTTTAAAGAAGAAGCGATCGCATTAAGCTGGGAGTTTTTGACTGCGCCCGAAAATCTTGGGATACCGCGGGAACGGCTTGCGGTGAGCGTGTTCGCCGGCGACCAGGACGCGCCGCGTGACGAGGAATCCGCACGTCTTTGGCAGCAGTGCGGCGTGCCGCTTGACCGGATAGCCTATTTGCCGAAAGCCGATAACTGGTGGGGACCGGCCGGCGTCACCGGACCGTGCGGACCGGATACGGAGATGTTCTACTGGACCGGCGAAGAACCGGCGCCGTCAAAGTTTGATCCGACCGATAAGCGCTGGGTGGAGATCTGGAATGACGTATTCATGCAATACCGTAAAACGGAAAACGGGACCTATGAACCCCTGCAGCAGAAAAATGTGGATACCGGCATGGGGGTGGAACGAACGGTCGCAGTCCTCAACGGATACGGGAACGTGTACGAAATCGATACCATCGCCCCCGTGATGGCGGCGATTCGCAGTCGGGCTATCCGGGCCGACGAACGGGCGGTCCGGATAGTCGCCGATCATCTTTTGGCGGCGGCGATGATCCTGGCAGACCCGGCAGGCGTGACCCCGTCCAACGTCGAGCGCGGATACATTCTGCGGCGGCTGATTCGCCGGGCAATCCGCTACGGCAATGCGCTGGGCATGCCGTCACCGTTCACGGCTGACCTCGCGTCGCTTTATCGCCACGGGTACGGGGAGCGTTACCCGGCGCTGATGGAGCGGGCCAATGTGATATCCGAACAACTGAATCTCGAAGAAGAGCGGTTCGTGGCGACACTCGCACGCGGGATGAAAAAACTGACCCAGCGCTTCGGTCAATCGGGCAGCGGGGCCGTCATCTCGGGTGCGGATGCGTTTGACCTGTTCCAGACGTACGGTTTTCCCGTTGAACTTGTGGAAGAAGTCGCCCGGGAACGCGGCTGGACGGTCGATCGGAAAGGCTTTGATGCGGCGATGCAGCGGCACCAGGAACAGTCGCGTACGGCGTCGGCCGGGCGATTCCGTTCGGGGCTCGCGGATACCACGGAACAGACGACCAAATTGCATACTGCCACCCATCTCTTGCACGCCGCATTGCGAAGGGTGCTGGGAAATCACGTCCAGCAGAAAGGGAGTAACATTACCGCCGAACGCCTGCGTTTCGATTTTTCTCATACGGCAAAAATGACCAGTGAAGAAATCCGGCAGGTGGAAACGCTCGTCAACGAGCAAATCGCCCGTGCCTTGCCGGTGACCGTTAAGGAAATGACGCCCGCGGAAGCGGAACAAGACGGGGCACTGGGTTTTTTTGGCCATAAATACGCGGCGCGCGTGACGGTCTACACGGTCGGAGACTTCAGCAAGGAAATTTGCGCCGGTCCGCACGTGCAAAACACTGCCGTACTCGGGCAGTTCAAAATCATCAAAGAAGAGGCATCCTCGGCCGGAGTGCGGCGCATAAAAGCAACCGTACAATAAGCACAAAGAGAGTCTGCGTCCGCTAAACAGAGCAAAATTTATCTCCCAAGAAATTCACAAGTTACAGGTTTGACAAAATTGAGGAATTCAGCTATCCTGGAATGCAGTTTCTGTAGACGTTTAAATTTTGCTCAATCAAGCCTTGATTCGGCAAAAAAGTGTTATTCAATGGCACGCGGTTGACCGGCGACGATTCAGGCAACTACGGAAGGAGTATGTCCGGTCTGATTCGAGCGAGGGTAACTTGCTTAGAATTTTAGTATTACGTTAGCCGCAGTTAACCCGTCAGACGGGAAGGGCTGAGGCACGTAATCACCGGGTATCAGAAACGCCATGCCGCAAAATTCCACACCCTCAGCGAGCAAATCCTTCATCGAAATGCTCGGGGAGGTCAAAGAGCTTCTGCCGTCGGCGAATTTTCGCATCAAGCTGGATAGCGGGGCAGAAATTCTCGGACACTTGTCCGGACGGATGCGGATGAACCGGATCAAGCTTCTCCCCGGCGATCGGGTGAAAGTGCAGATAAGTCCCTACGATTTGACCAAGGGCAGAATTGTCTTTCGGTACTAAACTCAACGGCAACATCATCGACGTTATGAAGGTGCGCGCATCGGTAAAAAAGATATGCAAAGACTGCAAGATCGTGCGTCGAAAAAAACGGCTGCATGTGATTTGCCTCAATCCGAAACACCGGCAACGCCAAGGGTAAATTAACGGACACGCAATTTGGATTCATCGATAACTCTATCGTATGGCACGCATCAGCGGGATCACGCTTCCGGCACAAAAAAGGATCGAGATCGGCCTGACCTACCTCTACGGCATCGGCCGACCGCGGGCGCTGCAAATTTTGCAGCAGACGAAAATTAACCCCGATACCCGCGTCAAGGATCTAACGGAGCGCGAGGTAAATGCGCTGCATGAAATTATTGATAAAAATTACCACGTGGAAGGGGAATTGCGACGCGAAGTACAGACCAACATTAAGCGCTTGAAGGAAATCGGTTGCTACCGGGGGATCCGACATTTAAAGCACCTGCCCGTACACGGACAGCGGACCAAGACGAACTCCCGGACGGTTCGCGGTAATGTCCGCAAGACCATGGGCTCGGGTCGTAAAGCCAGCGCACAGAAAACGTAATCAGCATCTATGCCAGTTGAAACTCCAACCGCCGCACCCGCACCCGTCACACCGAAGGCGCCTGCCGCTCGACCAACCGAGCCGAAAGCGGGCGTCGCGGCTGAACGGTCCGCTCGGGCGAAGAAAGTGAAGCGCCAGGTGCCGGTCGGCCGGGTCTATATCCAGGCGACGTATAATAACACCATCGTTACTTTCACCGATCCCCAGGGCAACGTTCTGGCGCAGTCGTCGGCCGGGCTGATCGGTTTCCGCGGACCAAAGAAAGCGACTCCGTATGCGGCCGGTTCCATTATTCGCAGTGCGGTGACCAAGGTGCAGGGGTATGGTTTGCGGGAAGTAAATGTGTTCGTCAAAGGATTTGGCTCCGGACGTGAAGCCGCGATTCGGGCCATCAATGCCAACGGTATTGCCATTTTGGGCATCAAGGACGTCACGCCGCTGCCGCACAACGGCTGCCGGCCTAAGAAGCCGCGGCGGATCTAGCGCATCAAACGCTATCCATTATTTTTTGTTACTGGAAATAATTCATTGGTATGTCCCGCTACATTGGTCCACGACATAAGCTCTGCCGACGCCTGGGTGTGAAGATTTGTGATGCGGCAAAATGTCCGCTCATGCGGCGGAATTACCCGCCGGGCATGCACGGTCCGATGGGTCACGGGCGACTGACGGCGTACGGCGAACAATTTCGTGAAAAGCAGCGCACGCGGCACACGTATGGGTGCAGTGAGCGGCAATTCTCGAACTATTACCGCAAAGCGGTCGGCCAGTCCGGTGACAGCGGCATCAACCTTGCCACCATGCTCGAGATGCGGTTGGATAACGTCGTCTACCGGCTGCACTGGGCCAAAACACGCCCGCAGGCGCGCCAGATGGTCAGCCACGGGTTCATTACGGTCAACGGCAAGCGGATGGACATCCCGTCGTATGAGACGAAAACGAAAGATGCTATTGCGGTTAAACAGAATAAGCTCGGGAAAAAGATTTTTTTCGAACTGGCTGCCCGACGGGAGAAGCAGGGCATTCCCGATTGGCTGAACGTGCAGCGGGACGCTCTGCAGGCGAAAGTGATCGGCCAACCGGCTCCCGAATCGCTGAAAGGACTTTTTAACGCGCAGGCCGTTATCGAGCTGTACTCTCGGTAAACGGAAATCGCGTACCTCACACGCCAAAATATCAATAACCCAAAATATATGGAGAGCATTCCACTGCCTACGAGTATTCAGATCGAGGCGGGCGAAAATGATCGCATCGCCAAAATTATTATTGAACCGTTTTTCCCCGGCTACGGCACAACGATCGGCAACGCCCTGCGGCGGGTTTTGCTTTCGTCGTTACCGGGCGCGGCACTCACCTCGTTCAGCGTGAAGGGGATTCAACATGAATTTTCGGCCGTGCCGGGAGTCAAGGAAGATTTCGTTGATATTGCCCTTAACCTCAAGCAGGTCCGACTGAAAGTGTACGCGGACCAGCCGGTACGCCTGCACCTGTCGGTCAAGGGGGAACGCAAAGTCACGGCAGGGGATATCACGGAAACCAGCGAGGTCAAAATCCTGAACCCCGAGCATGTGATCGCCACGCTGACGGACAAATCCGCCAGCCTGGAAATGGATTTCATCGCCCAGCAGGGCCGCGGCTATGTCCCGACGGAAACCCGCGAGAAGGAAGAGCTTGAGGTTGGCATGATCGCGCTGGATGCCCTCTACAGTCCGATTCGTAAAGTAGGCTTTTTGGTGGAAAACGTGCGCGTCGGACAAATGACCAACTGGGATAAACTGATTTTGGAGATCGAAACGGACGGTGCGCTAACCCCCAAGGAGGCGCTCGAAATGTCGGCGAAGTATCTGATCGATCAGATGACGTTCGTCGCGCAGCCCCAGGCGTCGGCGGCCGGTGCAACCGCGCCGGAGGCGGTGGAAGCAGCGGCGGCACCGGAAATGACCGGTCTGCAGGACATTCCGAGCGGAACGGACGCAACGGCTGATGCTTCGCTGACGGAACCTGCGACAAAGCCCGCGAAGAAGCGGGGGAAGAAAGCCACTACGGCCTAGTTTTTATCTATGCGGCACCGGAATAAAAAGGTAATTTTGGATCGCTCCAAGTCTGCGCGGCAGGCAATGCTGCAGAATCTCGCGGCGAGCCTTATTTTGTACGAAAAGATTACTACGACCGAGGCCAAAGCGCGGGCCGTCCGTCCGATCGTTGAACGCTTGGTGACGATGGGAAGGACTTCCACCCTAGCCACGCGGCGTCGTTTGCTTGCGGTTTTGCCCGTCGAAGGTGCGGTGCGGAAGATCATTGATGTTTTGGGTCCGCGTTACCGCGACCGGCGCGGCGGGTATCTGAGGATCGGAAAAATCGCCAGCCGACACGGTGACGGTGCAAAAATTGCCAGTATCGAGTTCATACCATCCTAATGCCTATGCGTAAGGGTCATCCAACAAAACCATCGGCACAGCCAGTTGTTCGCGCAAACAACGTTCTGGATGCGTCAACCATGACGCTGGGCCGTTTGGCGAGCACCGCAGCGGGCTATCTCACCGGCAAGCATAAAGCGTCGTACGAACCCCACCGCGATACGGGGGACTTCGTCACGGTTACCAACGTCGGGAAGTTGAAACTGAGCGGCCGCAAGCTCCAGCAAAAGGTCTACCATGACATGTCCGGTTACCCGGGCGGAATTCACACGCGCAGCGCGAAGGCGTTAATGGTTACCCGGCCGGAAGAAATTATCTGGCGCGCCGTGCGACTGATGCTGCCGGAGAACAAATATCGGCAAGCGCGCCTGCGTCGTCTCCACCTGAGTCGTTAAACGAGCATTATTTGTTATGGTTACCGCACCGCAAGTCAAAAAAACGCGTTCCAGCCGCACCGCCAAGCCGGTGGTAAAAAGCGTTCGAAAAGCAACGACAAAACCGCACGCAAAAGCGGATGCAACGGTACCGGCAGCGCCGACGCCACGGATGCAAAATTATTTTTCCGGTGTCGGACGCCGCAAAACTGCGGTGGCCCGCGTTCGCCTGACCCCGTCCAGTACGCCGACTTTTACCGTGAATGGAAAACCGCTCACGGAGTACTTCCGGACCATGCAACTGCAGGAAATCGTCATGGCACCGCTCAAAATTACCGGGAAAAATGAAAGTTTCAGCTGCAGCGTGAAGGTGAACGGAGGCGGATTCCACGGACAGGCCGAAGCCGTTCGTCACGGCATATCACGCAGCTTACTTGACTTTGAAGCGGGGCTGCGACCAACCCTCAAGCCTTACGGCTTTCTTACCCGCGACCCGCGCATGAAGGAGCGGAAGAAACCAGGTCTTCACCGGGCCCGCCGCGCGCCTCAATGGGCCAAGAGGTAAATTGACTACTCATCAAAAACCAGGGGTTTCCCCTGGTTTTTTGTTATACCGCTGTGTCCTTTCCGGATGCTCTGCCATTCGCTATACTGACGTTAATGAAAGCCTATCGCGTAGCGCACAACACGGCGTTTCTGACCGGCGCGCAAATCACCCAAAAGATGCTCTCGTTCGGGTATTTTTGGTACCTGTCTAACCAGTTGGGCAAATCGAGCCTGGGCACATACCTTTTTGCACTGTCTTTCGCCACACTGTTTGGCAGCGGAACGGATCTGGGCTTGACGCCGGTTCTGGTGCGGGAAACTGCCCGTCAGCCGGAACAGGGGAATGCGTACCTGCGCAACGTCATCGGGCTGAAACTCATTCTGACGTTTCTTGCCGTGGCGGCGGCTGCCATCGCCATTACGGTCAGCGGAAAACCGGTGGAAACGCGGACGCTGGTGTACGCCGCCGGCGGTATCGTGCTGCTGGATGCTTTTACCCTGAGCTTTTGGGGAATATTCAAAGCGTCCCGAAATCTCGTGTACGAAAGCATCGCGACGATCGCCGTGCAACTGGTTATCATCACCGGAGGAATTATCGTATTGCAAACGTCGCGATCAACCCTGCATCTCGTGCTGAACCTGGTGCTGGCGGCGGTAGTCAATTTTTTGTTCGCCGTGATCTTTTTGCGAAGGCGTCTTGGATACCGGTTGCTGCCAAAATGGGATCGGTCGGTGCTGCGGATGTTTCTCAAATTTACGCCCGCGTTCGCGATGTCGCTTGTGTTCGTAAAAATCTACGGTGTGGCCGATACGGTTTTACTGGGATACCTCGGGAATACGGTGGATATCGCCAACTATTCCATTCCGACCAAGGTGGTTACTTCACTGCAGCAGGTGATACCGGCGGCGTTCGCTTCCGTGATCTATCCGGTTTTCACCCAGTGCTACCAGCGGGGCGGAGCGGAGCTGTCACGATTGTTCGAGCGGGCCTGTCTGTACCTGCTGGGGGTCAGCATCCCGGCGACGGTTGCCCTCGTGACGCTGGCGCCAAAAATCCTTTCCACCGTATGGCCGGCATATACCGAGGTGACGTACGCGTTCCGTCTTATGGCGTTGGCGCTGCCGTTTATTTTTTTAACCTTTCCCACCGGGTATCTGCTCAACGCCTGCGACCGCCAGCGCCGCACAACGTTCAATCGTGGCGTGTACGTCATGCTGTCCGTGCTGGGCAATCTCATGCTCATTCCCATCGCCGGCTACCGCGGTTCCGCAGGTATTTTTCTCGTCACCAATGCCGCCTTGCTGGTCTTTGACGGATGGGCAGTGCGCCGACTGCTGCATCTGAATTTCCGCGTACTGGGAATCGCATTAGCAAAAATTGCGATCGCCAGCGTCGTAATGCTGGCTTTGCTTCTGGTCTTGTCGAATGTCCTCCATTTATTCGTCCTCATCGGTGTCGGGGCGGTCGCGTACGTCGGTTTGACCTATGCCATGGGATTTTGGAAATTCATGGGGTTACGACTCCGGGGAATGGGACCATCGCCCTCGGCATCATCTTCGAATCAGCTATGAGAAAAACTCTCCTGATCACCGATGATTTTCCGCCCCACTACGGCGGTGTCGCTGCCTATTATTCCGCGCTTTGCCGGCGGTTGCCCCCGGGACGCTTGGGAGTGGTTACCGTACCCGCAACGGATTCGCTCGCGTTCGACCGGAGCCAAACGTATCCGGTTTACCGTCTGCCACTCCTTTCGACCAATCCGTTCCTGTGGCCGAAATGGGTCACGGGTTGGCGCGCCATCGGCCGTTTGTACCGGCAGCAGCGGTACGGGATGTTGCTGGTGGGCCAAATTCTTCCCTACGGGACGATCGCCTGGCTTTTACATCTGCGTTATCGTACGCCGTATGTGGTCATCGCACACGGGATGGATATTGCTGTTCCGCGCGGTCGAAAACGGATATTGTGCGGAAAAATTTTACGGCGGGCGGTTCGGGTGATCGCCAACAGCCATGCCACCGCCGACCTTCTCCGCCCGTATGGCGTCGCGCAAGATAAAATAACCGTTATCACGCCTGGCGTTGAAGCGCGACCAGGCGTGTCGGCTACGCGTTTACAGGAACTTCAGGCGAAATATCATCTGACGGGAAAGCAGGTGGTGCTATCCGTCGGACGGCTGGTGTCACGGAAGGGGGTACGCGAAGTGCTCACGGCATTGATAAAGGTCCGCACCGCCGTCCCCAATGCGGTGTACGTCATCGCCGGTGACGGACCCGAACGAGAAAATTTGCATCGCCATGCGCGGGCGATCGGTATTGCCCCGCAGGTAATCTTTGCCGGCGCAATACCTCATGATGAACTTGCGACCTGGTACGAGCGATGTGACCTGCTGGTTGCAGCGCCGCAACCGGACACGTCCGGGGATATCGAAGGATTCGGAATGGTGTATCTCGAGGCTGCCATACACGGCAAACCATCAATTGCAACGGATTTACCGGGAATTCGCGAGGCGGTACTTGACGGGGTAAGCGGACTATTAGTTCCCGTACACGATGCGCCTGCGCTCGCGTCGGCTTTGATCCGGCTCCTGAAAAATCCGGCCGAACGGCATCGCCTCGGGATCCAGGGTCAAGATCGCGCCGTGCGCGAGTTTGCCTGGGACACGCGGGCGCGACAGCTGGAATTGATTTTACGGTAACCATGGCTATCATCGACATCGTTATACCGGTGTACAATCAGGCGCGCACCATCAGTCGCTGTCTGCAGAGTATAGAAAAGCAGTCAGCTTCCGACGTTACGATTTCCGTGGTTGATGACGGATCAACGGACAATCTTTTGCCGGTCCTTTCACCGTACCGAGAACGTATCCGTTTTATCCGTCAGTCGAACGCCGGCGCGTCAGCCGCCAGGAATCGGGGCGCCAGGGAGGGGAGTGCCCCGTTTATACTGTTTTGCGACGCTGATGTAATACTCAAACCAAACTTTCTCCACACGCATTTACATGTCTTACAAAACAACCCGCAAAAATCTTACGCTTATGCATCCTTCAGGTGGGGATGGAAAGCATTTCGGCCCGGCCCCTTCGACCCCGTACGACTGCACCGCGAACCATACATTAATACCCACGCCGTAATCCGCCGCGCGCACTTTCCGGGATTTGATGAAACGCTGAAGCGGTTTCAGGATTGGGATTTGTGGCTGACGATACTTGACCAGGGCCGCGAAGGGGTATGGATTGACCAGCAATTATTTACGGTACGACCCGGCGGCACCATGAGCCGCTGGTTGCCTAAGGCCGCGTATCGGCTGCTGCCGCGGCTGCGAACCGTCCGGGAATACCGCGCGGCATCTGAAATAGTAAAAATGAAACATGCCAAAAAATAATGAGGGCCAACGCGAGGCTGGCCCTCATTCCATCAGACGTCACGCGTCACCCGATACTCTGGGCTAGGCGACCGACATCCTCCGGAACATGCGGAGCTGGTTCATAAGGTGAAACCCCTTTCGGCATACCCTTGGGGATACGCCCATGAACCGGTGAAAGAAACATGCGCGGAGCATCCATACTCCGGCATGCAAATATTTTAGGGTAATCCATGGTATCGGTCAATGCCTATTTGATCGCAGTATGAATGAGGTACGACGCGATTTTGACGTGAGTATTATCATTGTGAGCTGGAATGCGGCACAATGCATTGGCGACTGTCTGCGTTCCATTCCGGCGGCGCTCGGCGCTTTACGCGGTGAAATTTTTGTCATTGACAACAATTCAAGCGACCAGACCGTCTCCAGAGTAAACGGATTGAAAAACAATTTGAGCAATTTGCATCTGATCGAGTTAAAAGACAATATCGGTTTTTCGCGAGCAAATAACCGGGCAGCAAAAGAAGCAAAAGGAAAGTACCTTCTGCTGTTGAACCCCGATACCGAACTGACGCACCATGCGATTGCGACGCTGGTAAGCTGCTCCAGCACGCATGAGGCGGCGCTGGTCGGTGCAAAACACTGTAATCCTGATCGCAGCCTACAGCCTTCCGTCCGGCGGCTGCCAAGCATTTCGGCCATGATTTTTTTGCTCCTGAAGCTCCATCGCATTTTCCCGCGCGCTTCGCTCTGGCGCCATTACCTCGCATCGGATTTTGACTACAGCCAGGCGCAGGCGGCGGAACAACTTGCCGGCTCTTGCCTGCTGGTGCGTCGCGATGCCTGGGATATGCTGAACGGATTCGATGAGCGATTCCACCTGTGGTTTGAAGACGTTGATCTGTGCTACCGGGCGAAGGCCGCAAAATTGAAAACCTGGTACTGTCCGGATTCGACCGTCGTTCACCTGGGCGGGCAAGGTTTCCGCCAACTCAGCACCATTCGGAGGCAAAGAGCATTCAATCGTTCGTTGAGATACTATATCCGCAAGCATCACGGAGCATTATTCTGGCTTTTGCTTTGGGCCGTAGAACCATTGAGCCTGACATTGGCGGCGCTGACCGAATACTTACCCCGCGGTATGGACAAAAATGAACGGCAAGTATGAACATTTTTGGTTATGGTTCTCGCTGACCGATTTTTTGTTCTGGCCATTGCGACGTTTACGGCCGCTGAGGTGCTTTCGTATCTTGCTTCCCTGCATCCCGCCTTCGGTACGGCGCTGACGGCCATTATCGCAATCACGGTAATGCTGCTAACGCTGCGCGATTTACGCTGGGGCGTATACGCGATCCTGGGTGAACTGTTCGTCGGCGGCAAAGGCTACCTATTGAGCTTACCGATCGGCTCCAATCCGCTCTCGTTACGCATGGTGCTCTTTTTGATCGTTCTGCCCATCGGTGTGGTCCGTCTCACTGCACACCGGTTTTCCGGCAAACCCAAACCAAGTATCCAACTGCCGATCTGCACGTATGTGTTCTTGACGACTCTGGCGTGCGGCATAATTCTCGGATTGCTGCGTTACCCCTTCAATCAAACTTTCTTTGACGCCAACGCCTGGCTGTTCGTCGCGCTGTTGCCGGTCTTTATCGCGGCGCTGACCACACCCGACCATTACCGCCGCCTGATGCAAATTCTGAGCGCCTCCGTTATCGTTGTGGCGGCGAAAAGTCTTGCGCTGCTCTTCATATTCGGACATTTCGACGCGGTCGCACTGAATCCCATCTACCATTGGGTACGCGACACGGGCGTCGGTGAGATCACCCTGATCACGGGTACGCTTTTCCGCATCTTTTTTCAATCGCACGTGTATATGCTGGTGGCGTGGCTGGCCGGGCTTGCCCTCCTGCTGCACCGCGCATTCCATCGTGCGATTGACGTCGCAATGTTGGGGGTCGTACTCTATCTGGCGAGCGCGACACTTGTGGTCAGCCAGTCGCGCAGTTTCTGGGTTGCGGGTGCAATCGGGACGCTCGCCGTAGTCCTGCATGCCGGATCGACGCGACGCGTGTCGTGGGCACGCGCCGGCCTGATCGTGCTCATGCTTGCCTACACCGTGCAGTCGCAATTTTCTCTGGTGTCGCTGGTTTCCGGTAATTACGGCGGTAACGTTCTGGCCGCGCGCCTGCGTAATTTGCAATATGAACCGGCGGCGTCAAGCCGCCAACGCCAGCTTTTACCGTTGCTGTCGGCGATCGGACAACATCCGTGGCTGGGTTCCGGCTTCGGCCGGACCGTGACCTATTTGTCATCCGATCCGCGCGTATTGGCTAACCATCCAAACGGTGCCTACACAACCAGCGCTTTCGAATGGGGATACCTTGATATCGCGCTAAAGATCGGACTGGCGGGGCTGCTCGCGTACGGCGCTTGGATCGCCACGCAAATTTTCGGCCTGCTGAAAAAAAATCTCCCGCCGGAGTGGGGAGGTTTGTGCGCCGGATGCGCATTCGGGATGCTGGGCATTGCAATTGCCAACGTCTTCACGCCGTACCTGAATCACCCGTTAGGCATCGGCTGGGTACTCACCGGTGCGGCGCTGTTGCATGCCGCGACCGTTAAACGAGAACACTCCCGATAAACCCGGCATGTCCGCGCAAAAAATCGCCGACCGGCAGCGATGTTTTCCCTTCCACCTGAACTGCGCGCAGAGTTATGGCGTGTTGCCCGCATGCCACCGCGACCGCATCACCGACGCGCAGAATGGTTCCCGGCGTCGTCGTCGTGATGTGGGGAATTATTTTTATCCCTTCGATTATCAGCCGTTTCCCTTGCCACGTCGTAAAAACACCCGGCCACGGAAAATACGCGCGCGACAGCCGCTCAATCGTATCGGCGCTTTTCTGCCAGTCGATCCGGCCGTCGTCGCGACGCACCGTTCGGGTAATGGTTGCCGCCCGTTCGTCCTGGGGAGCCGGGGATAAGCGTCCGGCAGCGTATTCCGGCAAAAGATTCAGTAACGTTTTTGTTCCGATATCGGCCAGCCGCGAAAGCAGCTGCGGGGCGGTTTCGCCCGGTTCGATTTCCGTTTCGGCTTGGCCGACGATGGGACCGTGGTCAAGCTGCGCGTCAAGGCGAATAATCGTTACCCCGGTTCGCTTTTGACCGTCGAGAATCGCCTGGGTCACCGGCGAAGGTCCGCGGTACCGCGGCAAAAGCGACGGGTGAAGATTGAGAATACCTTTGGGAAACACCCCGAGAAGCTCGGCGGGGATCATTTTACCGTACGCAAAAAGTATTCCCAGGGTCGGACGCATCGCGGTCAGAGCGGGAATAATTTCCCGCAGCCGGTCGGGCTGCAGCAGGGGATAGGCCAGACGTTCGGCACACCGCTTCACGGGCGAAGGTGAGATCTGCCGGTTGCGTCCGGCCGGCCGATCCGGCTGGGTAACGACGGCAACCACGTCAACCTGCTGCGTGACGGCCTCCAGGGTCGGTACGGCAAAATCCGGCGTGCCAAAATACACAACGCGTTCGCTGGCCATAGTGCAACCGGTCTCAATGTTTGGACGTCGTCGTTTTACCAGTGCGATGCGGTAAAAATTTTTCCCACATACCCTTCAGTAAGACTGATCCGCCGGTAAATTTTTTGACCCGATCGATAAATAAAATCCCGTCCAGGTGATCGATCTCGTGCTGAATCACGCGGGCAAACAGCCCGTCTGCCCGAAATGTTACGGTTTCCCCCGCGGCCGTTTGCGCCTGCACGCCAATGCTTTTGGCGCGGGACACCAGCCCAAAGACCCTGGGTACGCTCAGGCAACCTTCTTCACCGGTTTCCTGTTCCGCCGAGCGCTCGGAGATATTCGGATTCACCAACGCGAGCATACCGTCACGGGTGTTCACCAGCACCACCCGCTGCGCACTGCCCACCTGCGGGGCCGCCAAACCGAGCCCCTTTGCCCGGCGGAGCGTCTGCTCCATGTCCGCGATCAACGCCGATAATTCCGGCACGTCAAAATCAACGACCGGTCCAACGACCTGCCGCAGCTGCGGGTTTGGGTAGGTAACCAAGGGTAAATCGGCCATACCGGAATGCGAAAACGTGACTTTACGATACCACACAAGCGGTAATCCGCAAACCGTGCCGATGGCCGCCTTAACCTTTGGCCAACTGCCGCTCACCGGATGATTTTGTTTTCCAATCGTCGAATTTTCTGCTCGATCCGATCATACACTTCCCAATCCTGTTGCTGGTAGGCCTGCAATTGAAGCGTGACGTATAATTTCAGACGTTCCACGGTTGTTTTAATTGACTCTCGGTGTTCCATAGGAAATCGAAAAAATTGACCTGAGCTCAGGACAACGTCGGGAGCAAGCGGCCGGCTATATTTTGTTGAACCTTCCGCTCCTACCGGCTCCCGCCGGTTCGCGACCTGGCTGATCGGTTGACGGAGCCGTGCATGCCGCGGTTATTGAACCGCAATATGTTCTGTCGCGAAATGATACTCCAGTATAGTGGTTGATTTTTTGCCTGTCAATGGTAGGAGATGATTTTTTGTGTGGATAAAGTGACCTTTTTGATGATGACGTATGATTGCTGCGAAATTTTTTCCACAATTTGTTTGTGGGAAAAGAATATTTCTTCCTAGGCGGTATCAGGATCTACGTCAACCACCCACGGCGTTGGAAGCGCATTGAGCATTGCCGCCAAGGACGAGTAGCCCGTAGTCAGGGAAACCGGAACACGCCGCCGAGGCGTTTCCACCGGTATTTTGATGATAATTTCCTGGACCTGACGCCGTGCGCGTACAATACCCGATGATTTTTGCGGTCCAAATACCTGCACAGTTGGCAGCGAGACACCAAGCTCGCGCCGCAGACGCTCAGCCACCGTCTCGCTCTGAGCAACGGCCATCGCTTGCGACGCGTGCGCGTAGGTCAGCCGGATTAGCCTGCCAAATGGCGGGTAACTCAGCGCCTGCCGCCCGGCAAGCTCGGCGTCGTACCAAGACGCAATTTGCCCGTGTTGGACTACCTGGTACAGCGGATGGCGTGCAAGATGCGTCTGGATGATCAAACGTTCCGATGCCATTGCGCGCAAACCAAGGAGTAACTGGAGGGTGCGTTCGCTCGCACGAAAGTCAGCTTGTTGCATGCCGGCATCCGGGGCCAGCACTGCCACCATTGGCACCCGAGTGATCTCAGGAAGTGACCGGACCATCGCCGTACCCACCAGCACGGTGACCTCATTGCGCGCCAACTCACCCAGCAACGCCGTCCGTTCCTGTTGGCTGCAATCGGCATCCAACCGCCGGACCGTGCCGTCACGAACAAACGACTGCGCATAACCGGCAACGCGCCGGCTGCCAAAACCAACGGCACGAAATTCCGGACCGCCGCACGTCGGGCATTTCGCCGGTAGCGATCCAGTGAGACCACAGCGATAGCAATGCAGATTCTCACCGCTGGACTCCAGCGCCCGTCCAATCCCGCCGTCCGGCTGCCGGATGGTCACGTACCGAAAAGGCGTTGCGCACTGCGGACAACGCGGCACGTATCCGCAATCACGACAGCGCACAAAAGTCGCCGTTCCTTTTCGGTTGACCAGCAGCAGTGCCTGCAGGCCCGAATGGGACGGAACGCGGGACAGAATTTCCTGCAGCCGCCGGCTCAACGGGTTGAAATTCCGCATCGCGTACTCAGCCTTAAGATCAACCAGTTCAACCAAGGGCGGTTTTGAGGGCGCGATGGTATGCATATCAAAGAGCTTGGCCGTGGAATTTGCGTAGGAGGTCACGGTCGGGGCGAATGTTTGCAGCAGGACACCGCATCCCTGCAGTTCAGCCAGTTTCAGGGCGACTTCCCGGGCATGATAGCGCGGATTTTGATCCCATTGTTTATAGCTTCCATCATCCTCGGCCAACATCAAAATCAGCGTAAGATTTTTGAGTGGCGCGAACACCGCGCGTCGCGTTCCGATCACCACCATGGGATCGCCGCGCGCCGCCGTCCGCCAAAATTGCCACGTTGCATGCAGGACATTGAAATCCGGAAAAATCATTGCCGCCGGACCGAAGAAGCGCGCGAGGAAACCGTGCAGCGCGTCCGCCCGGGTAACTTCCGGTACAAGAATGAGCATCTGGCGCTGCTGCGCCAAGACCTCTTTGACCAGATGAGCGATGCATTCCGGACGTAGATTTCCCTGCAGCAGAATGGAAGCCCCCGGCCGCAACGTCTTTTCCACGAATGGAAATTCATCTCCAACGAGGTTGGGAATGGTCAGCGGCGGTACGATCACTTTCTCAGGCGGCGGGACGACGCGGGATGGAATGCGCGGCAGCATCGCATGGAACACGGACGCCGGTGACTGCAGGTAATAGCGGGCGATCCATGCCGCCAGGTTACGCTGTACCTCAGCGACGGGCGGAAACTCCGGGATGGTTGAGATCACCGTTGCATATCGGTAGGCAGGGTTGGCGGAATATGGTTTGGTCCGCATGACGACCGCTGCTACCTGACGTCCGCGGAACGGCACGTACACCAGCTGACCGGCCTGGAGCCGTTCTCCGTATGAGCCGGTCAGGTAATCAAAAATCCCCAGCGACCGTGGCAGCCGCAAGAGTGGGACGACTTCGGCGACGAATTCTGCGCCGTGCGTCATGGGACGTGCTGACGTTTGCACCCGCAGAGTCATGAACCGCTAACGAAAATCAAAACCGACGCAAAGCATGCCCACGCCGTGCGGCGCTTCATAGCTGATAACGTCGGAATGGTAACGCATGCGGTCCAGTACGCCCAGCAGTGTGACAATCGGCAAATACCCGCAGCTTCCAACTGCCTGGATCAGCTCCGCATCAAAATTGACAATGCTGGCGGCGTCACCCCGCCGGATCATTTCCAGCATTTGACGATCGAACGCGGCGCCCTGTGCGGCAGCCGCGTTTTCCGAAGTCGCGGTTAGGCGATTCGAAAGGTCGCCGGAGGCGACCACCGCATAACGCTGCGGACGGGCCCGGAGTTCATTGCCGAGAAACTGCCCAAACCGCCAATGCTGCGCGGCCGGTAGCGACGTCGTATGGATGGGCAGGATCGCCAAATTCGGTTGATGTGAGGAAAGCAGCATCACCGGTATTGCCACCCCATAATCAACCCGCTGCTGGTCATTCAGCCGTATCGGTAGCGTGCTTTGCCGGGATTCATCGACGGAACGGAGCGCCTGTGCCGTGGCGACATCGCCGCGCCAGCTGACATTTGAACTGAAATCGCCCAACGGTTCAAGGTTTGCGACGCACCGATCCGCAACGCCCACGCCAAACGTGCCCGGTACGCCTTCGCCATGCGGCGAAAGCAGAACTACCGTGTCGCATTTTGACGCGTACAAAGTCCGTTCCAACTGAAGATACGACTCCAGTGTGACCTGATGCTCACGGGAATGACCGCCGCCGACCCGCTTGAGCAGAGGAGGGGAGTGCGGTGCAATTGCGGCAAAAACAATTGGCATAAAATCCGTAGAATACTAACGTCAGTATACCATGGTTATTGCGGGATGCCAGGCTCCACGCTGATAAGCCCGGATTGTCACCGTCAGGCATTTATGTTACAATAATTACACAAAAATACGACCGAGATGACCATATGGGCATCCGTGCTTTTTTGGCGTTTGATATTCCTGCGAGTGTTGCGCAGTACCTGCAAAAAATTGTTGTGCAACTCCAGCGTCAATACCCGCGCAGCGCGGTTGGCTGGGTACACCCGGGTCAGATGCACTGCACGCTCCACTTCCTCGGTAACGACGTGGCGGAAAACGCGATTTCCGTGATCCGAACCGAGGGGCGGCGATTATGCACCGAATTGGCACCGCTCGAGCTTGAAACAGGTTCAATCGGTACGTTTCCGGCACAGGGGGAGCCAAAAATTATCTACCTTGGCTGTACCGGCAGTGGCGCACGACAGCTCGGCGATCTCCGGCAACGATTCGGAGCCATCATCGCCGGACTGAACATCCCCGTCGACCAGCGTCCTTGGCATCCGCACCTCACGCTCGGCCGTATCCGCACCGATCATGCGCCCCGCCCGCAACCGGCACCGAGCACACCGCAGTCGTTTACGATTACCGAAGCAATTCTTTACCGCAGCACGCTGACACCGACTGGACCGATTTATGCCCGACTTGAAAGTTTCCCATTCAGCCGCAGCCAGTGAACCTCGACCGAGCGGGACAGAGATTCTCGGGGTAAGAATTCACGATTTCACGACGGATGAGATCGAGCGTCGCATGCGATTATGGCTAGCCGGTACCGGACCGCACCTGGTCGTTACGCCCAATCCCGAGATGCTGGTCGCGGCACACAAAGACCCCGGACTCCAGGCGATACTGAACCAGGCGAGTTTGGCGGTGGCCGACGGGTATGGGCTCATCTTGGCCAGTCGGGTGCTTCAAAAACCGCTCCGACACCGCCATCCCGGAGTTGAGCTGTCGGAGATATTGCTGCGGATTTGCGCATCACTTGGCGCACGCGTGTACTTCCTTGGCGGACAGCCCGGCGTGGCACAGCAAGCGGCCAAGGTCATGTCGGAATCATTTCCGGGACTGGTAATTGCCGGAGCGACCGATGGGGGAGACATGACCAACCCGGCCGCGATCCCGGGAACACTGATCGAACACATTCAGAACGCGAAACCAGATGTCTTGATCGTCGGATTCGGCCACGGTAAGCAAGAACGTTTCCTGGCGGCTCACCTGGCGAAATTCTCGACCGTGCGCGTGGCGATCGGTGTGGGCGGTGCGTTGGATTTTTGGTCAGGCCGGATACGGCGCGCTCCGTTACTGATGCGCCGGCTCGGACTGGAATGGGTATACCGGCTTTTGCGTCAACCGTCGCGATTCAGCAGGATAGTGCAAGCCACCCTCGTATTTCCCTACCTCGTACTGAAAACGCAAATATTTCACCACCATGTCAGAAATTAGAACCCGATTCGCCCCCAGCCCGACGGGCAAACTGCATATCGGCGGTTTGCGCACCGCCCTGTACAATTGGCTTTACGCCAAAAATCACGGGGGGAAATTTTTGCTGCGGATCGAAGATACCGACCGGACCCGTCTGGTTGAAGGTGCGGTGCAAAACATCATCGACAATCTGCGCTGGGCCGGCCTCAGCTATGATAACGAGCCGGTGATTCAATCGCAACGCCAAGACCTTTACCGGCAAGCCGCCGAGGAATTGGTCAATAAAAAACTCGCCTACCGCTGCTTTTGCACGCCCCAACGCCTTGAACAATTGCGGCAGATTCAACAGGCCAAGAAACTGCCGACGCACTACGACGGCCACTGCCGGAATCTTTCTGCTCCTGAGGTCGCCGCCGGTTTAGCGGACCAACGGCCATCCGTCATTCGGTTTGCCTTGCCCCAGCACGGGACTGTCACGTTCACCGATCAGGTGCGGGGAGAGGTGCGGTTCAATTTGGCCACCCTCGACGATCAAATCCTCATGAAATCCGACGGTTTCCCGACGTACCACTTGGCCTCCGTCGTGGACGATCACGACATGAAAATCAGCCACGTTATCCGCGGCGAAGAGTGGCTGCCCTCGACCCCCAAGCACATTTTGCTGTATCAGGCATTCGGATGGACCGCGCCGCACTTTGCGCATCTGCCGCTCCTGCTCAATCCAGACCGCTCAAAACTTTCCAAGCGCACGGGTGACGTGGCGGTTGATGAGTATCGTACTGCCGGTTACCTGCCCGAAGCGGTGGTGAATTTCATTCTACTCATGGGGTGGAACCCCGGTACCGATCAAGAACTTTTCCGCCTGCCGGAGATGGTCCAACAGTTCAGTCTGGAGCATATCAACAAGAGCGGAGCCGTTTTCAACCGCGATAAACTTGACTGGTTCAACGGCCAATACCTGCGTCAGAAGAGTGTGGACGAACTGGTCACGCTCGCCCGACCGTACCTTTTGTCCGCCGGTATAAAAAATGTAGACGATACGGCGTATCTGCAGCAGGTGATAGCGCTCGAACAAAAACGAATCGGGAAGCTGTCCGACCTGCCCGGTTTGATTGAATATTTTTTCTCGCCGCCAAAAATTGACGTATCGGCGCTTCCATGGCGCAAGCAAAAACCATCTGAAGCCGCTCAAATTTTGCGTGAAATAAGCCAATTTTTAGGTAATTTTACGCAAAAAGATTTTACCATACAGGACCTAGAAACCAACATGAAGGCGTTTGTCCGTGACCACGGCGGCGCTAACGGACCGGTGCTGTGGCCGATGCGTTATGCGCTATCGGGTCGGCCGGCGAGTCCCGGACCGCTGGAAATTGCCGCCGTTTTGGGCCGGCAAGAAACATGTCGCCGTCTGGAACGTGCGGCGAGCCTGGTCATTGACCAGTCATAGTTCCTGCATCAACTTATGCCGGCGCAGCATTTTGCGCACAAACAAAAAATTTATATCGCCACCAGCGGGTTCGCGCTGGCGACAATAATTTGGTGCGGATTTTTCATACCGAAATCCGTTCAAGCGGCTCCGGCGGAAAATTCCGTTGAGAAACTCAATCAGCAAATTGAAAGCCAGAAGACAGAAATTGATAAAATCAACAAGCGCATCGAATTGTACCAAAAACGCATCAAGGAATCGCAGCAGGAAGCCGTCAACCTGCGCGGCCAAATCAAGCTGCTGGATAATGAAATGGCCAAAAAGCAGCTCGATATCGATCTCTCGACCAAGCAAATTGCGAAAACAAACCTTGAGATCCAGCTCACCACTCAGGAGATCGCCGGCCAGGAGGAACGCATTGAAAAACAACGCTCCAGCATTCGCTACCTGCTCCAGCTCGTTTACCGTAGCGACCAAGTGAGCTATCTCGAAATTATTCTGACCAATAACACTTTTTCCGATTTTTACGATTACTACCAGCACTTGCAGGACATACAGGCGCGGCTCCAACGCTCGCTGCAAAAATTGAAGGGACTGCAGACCGCATTGGTGCTTCAGCAAGACACGTTAAAAACCAAAAAATCCGAGGACGAAAAATTGAAGGATACCCTTGAACAGCAACGCCGCGATCTCGCGGAACAATCCGTCCACCAGGCAACCATACTGAAAGAAACCGAGCGCTCGGAAAAGAAATTCGCAAACTACGTCGACCAGCTCAAAGTCGAGCAGCAGCAGATCAACCAGGATATTGTTGGGATCGAGAAAAAAATCCGGGAGGAGCTCAAACGGCAGCAGGAAGAAGCCGATCGCATCGCCGCCTTCGGTAAACCAAGACTGCAGTGGCCGACCAACGGACGGTACATTACGTCATACTTCCACGATCCGGAATACCCCTACCGCAACATTTTTGAGCACCCGGCCATTGATGTTCGCACTGCTCAGGGTTCGACGGTGCGGGCGGCGGAATCAGGCTATGTGGCAAAGGTGAAAGATGGGGGAGCGAAGGGGTACAGTTATCTCATGATCGTACACAACGACGGACTCAGCACCGTCTACGGCCACGTCTCTTCGTTTGACGTTCAGGAGAACCAATTTGTCAAACAAGGACAGGTCGTGGCGCGTTCGGGCGGGACGCCCGGTACCCGCGGGGCGGGAAATCTTACCTCGGGGCCACATCTGCACTTCGAAGTCCGCAATAACGGCATTCCGGTGAACCCGTTGAGCTATCTTCCATCGGAATAGCCGGGGCGGTACAATAGCATTACACAGACTATGCGGGGCAACGCATCGGACGCGATCCGTGGACTGATGTGGGCCAATCTCCTGGCCGGCTTTATTTTATATGTCACCTACTACCGCCACCTCGAAGGCGCGCTCGCCTTTATCCGGAATGCTGCGCCATCCATAATTTTTATCTGCGGGGCGATCCTCATCTTCAGTCATGACAAATCTACCATTCGCCGGCGACAGATTCATGATGAAGACCGCGAAACCATCACCCTCACGTATTGGGACGCCCTCGTGAACGATGTATTGGCTTTTCTGACCGCGGCCGCGATCCTCGCGTTTCCCGGGCTGCTGGAGGCTCACGGCTTGGATTTTATCGACCTCCTGCAGGCAATCCTTGCGTTTGTGGCAATTATCTACATTCGCAACTACTATTTCAACAAAATTGGCCGCTAGAAAATTTCCGGCAGTCGCGCATGAGACCAGGGGTAATCCCTGGTTTTCTATGATTATCGGATTGATTATTTTACGACACTGACATAATTTGATCATTTTAATAGCTCTCAACTCAATACCGCATCCATACCCACGATAACCGGAGAATCAACCCTGACTCAAACAGCAAAATCAAACTATAACAATCTCGTCAATCATATTCTTTTAGTGCGAAGTTTCTATTTCCGATTATCAAATTATTGGAATGATGAATTAATACTGTAAAAATTTCATTACTGCGGATAAAACTGCGACAGGGGATAGGCATCAAGATGGGCAAAGTTATCCACAATTCAACCAACTTTTATGCGTTGGCGCATTTATTTGTCTGGTGTATGATAGATACTAAGAGTCGCACAATATAAGTAAACCGACTCTTTAGGTAAGTGACGCCAGCCACCTTAATGTTCAAATATCAACCCCGTTACTATAATTTCACGTAATACGGGGCTAAATTCGATTAACCTATGAAAACGTCGTCACTTCCCATTCAACAACACATTTTGGATTTCTTGGATTACTGTGAGGTTGAAAAAGGTTTGTCAGAAAATACGCAGCGGAACTACGCGCGATATTTAAAGAAATTCACGACCTGGTTAACGCTCCAGCACAAAGACAGGCTTGTACCGCATGAGCTCAATGACCAGGACATCTGGTCATACCGTCTTTACCTGGCCCGTGGGGCATCACGGTACGGACAACGGGTATTAAAACGCGTCAGTCAGAACTATTACCTGATCGCGTTACGGGCATTACTCACCTACTTTGCCGACCGCGACATACAGGCGTTACCCGCCGATAAAGTGAAGCTTCCAAGGGATGCCAAACGTGAAACAACCGTCAAATTTCTTAACCTTGACCAGGTGGAAAAACTTTTAGCGTCGCCAAATATTTCCTCGAAAAACGGGGTTCGCGACCGGGCAATTCTCGAAGTACTTTTTTCTACGGGATTACGCGTCGCAGAGCTCACCGGACTCAACCGCGACCAATTTGCCGATATCCAGAAAAAAATAACATTTGAACTGGGTATTATCGGCAAAGGGAACCATCCCCGGACCGTCTACCTTTCCGAGCGCGCCTTGACGTGGTTGAAACGATATCTGCAATCCCGCGGACCGGACCGGGAAAGGGCACTGTTTGTCAACTATCGGTCGCGTTCCGGCGCCGATCGCCGGCTCACCATTCGCTCAATTGAACGCATGGTCAAACGATCCGCCATCCGCGCCGGTATCCCGCTGTATATCAGCCCGCACACGCTGCGCCATTCATTTGCCACTGATCTCCTGACTCAGGGCGTAGACTTGCGCACGGTCCAGGAATTTTTAGGCCACCGCAACATTGCCACCACGCAAATCTACACACACGTCACCAATAAACGCCTCCGTGATATTCACCGCCAATTTCACGGCGGCGGCATGGAAAAATAGATCATCGCAAAAATACGCCGGCGGACCGGCGTTTTTTTAATCGTGGCGCACTTCGACTAACCTACTGGTAAAAAACTTTTTGACCGTATCGTACGTCAATATACCGGAGTCCTGTGCGTTTTCCGATCCCCTGCCCCAACACCGATGTCAATTTCCCCAATTGTTCGTCAAGCGATGACGCCAAATCGAGGTAAATCACGTACCCTGCGCTGGTTTCTAACGTAAGTTTTCCCGTTGAAGGCTCAAGCCGATAGCCGGTAATCGTCGGCATCAATGGTACAATTCCTTCCTGCATGGCATGCACAACGGCTTCAATGGCACCCAAAACTTCCGCGGTGGCTGGTTGATCGCCGAGGTGCAACTCGCGGTTGCTCTCATCGGTCACGACCGGGGTTTGCTCCGCTCCTACTTTATGCCGGATAATCGTCGTAGCGCCCGTGGAAACCATGCTCACCTGATCGGAACTCACCTCCGCGAAAGCAATTCCCTGGTTATCCAGATAGAATAAATTACCGCCGCCGTTCCAAACGAGTACCGGGGTTCGTTCTTGAACGGCCACGCTGACGCCGCCCAACAGAGTTTTTTCGACAAACCAATTCGCAAAAGGAAATTCACTCACCAACCGATCGCGCGCTTCGCGCACGTTGAAAAACACGCTTAATCGTTGGGGTAGAACCAACCAGCGACGTGCTTCCATCTGCTGCCGGACTACGTCAATAACTTTACTGGATTCAATCAATTTCAGTCCTTCGATTTTCACTTCGGCTAACGGCAGCCGGGAAACGATCGGTCCAAAATTGGCAATGCCCAACAAAACCGCTGCAAAGACAATGGCCTGCAAAAATCGCCCGACACGAACCTTTTTCCCGCGGCGCAACCGGGAATTGGACGGACTCAGGTATCGTTTTCGCGCGTAATCAACTGTTCGCCGCATACCCTAATTCAGAGACCGCGGCGGGCCCGACGCGCCCGCTCAATAAGGTAATTAAGCCAGTATCGCCAAGATATTGCAAGATCCTGCGCGTGGAGGTACGCCTCCGGAAAACCGCCAAATCCCTGCTTGAACTGGCTGAGCCCGTGCCACGGGTGCCGTACGTTACCGGCCGGGGCGATCCCCCAAAAATTATACCACCGACAGCCGCGTTGTTGAGCGGTGCGGATGGCTTCCCACTGAAGACGATACGCCGCCGGGATTTTACCCGCGGCCGGCAGCGTTGCGCCATGGTGATAGAACGCGGAATCGGCGGTGTACACGATAAATGCACCCGCAATCACGGAACCATCGCAGCGGGCGAGCAATATCTCCGCGTCATGCCCGAAGGCCTCGAGTTCATCGCGTAAATACCGTTCGGGAAACGCAATGAAATGTTGGCGTTGCGCCGTGCTTTGGTAAAGTTTGAGAAATTCTTCAAGTTCTGCCGCGGAATTCCCCCGAAGAATTTCAAGGTTGCCCTGCAGCGACCGCCGGATCAAATACCGGGTAGTTTTCCGCATTCCCTGAAGCAGCTGTTCTTCGTTTCGCGATATATCGAGCAGCCAAGCCAGTTCGGGATGCATGTGAATGGGAGCATTACGGAAATGCAGCTGTCGCAGCAGCACCCGGCTCTCCTGCGTGTCTGACAGCATGCTGCTGAAGCGAAGAAAACTTACCCCCTGCTGCTTTCCCAGCGTGCGGAGGTGTGACACCAGCGCGGGCAAACTGGCGCGCGCGGCCGGATCGGAAAACACCGGACCATGCGGGCAGAATAAAAATGTTGCGCGCCGGGCGGCGATGACGACTACCTGCGCCACGGTACAAAGACTCCCCTCCTCCGGTCCGCTCCACACGCCAAACCGGTAGACGCGGTTGCCCTGCCGGCGGTTGAACTCGCCCCATTCCCACGACTGCAGAAAAGTATGGGGGCGCACGCGCGCCAGAAACGCGTTCCACGCGTCCCGCGAAGAAATTTCATTTACCCGATAATGACCCCCGCCGGGACTTGGCCTTGCGATGCGTGATAGTGGTACGTTTTTGGGCGCGGGAAATTGCATGGTTAAAATTTTAGCGCGGAAAGGATCGTGCAAATGCGCCGGGCGTCCGGTTCCGATACGGCCATATGGGTCGGAAGATTTACGACTTCATTCGACGCGGCCTCTGCGCGCGGACACGATCCGGGAGTGTAGCCGATCGTATCATTTTCGACCCCCGGCGGGGCAATCACCGGCCGATACCACTCCTCAAGGTAAACACCGTGCCGGCGCGCGGACTGCAAAACCGTTTCGGCATGACGGGTCCGGATGGTATACAACAAATTGATATTGGTGCGCTGCGTATCACCGGCAGGCGGAAGCTGCCAGGCCCGATGAGCCAAGCCCGCACGGTAAATTTCGGCTATGACCGCACGATGGCGATTATACCGGTCGAGCTTGCGAAATTGGCGGCGGGCAATCACCGCGAGCGCATTGGGCATCCGGTACCCCGCCAATTCCGGACGCTTGCCTTCCCGCTCCCCTGCCCCGACCGCCAGAGCCGTCACGTGCGTCGTGCGCGCCAACCGTAAAATGATTTTTCCCACCGAGAAAATTTCAAGCGTCTGCCGCGCGAAAAATGTTACCACAGGGTGCATCAACTGCTGAACAATCCACCGAGACGGCGGGAGTTTGGCCTCCTGCTGAAAAAGCCGCAACTGGTTGGCAACCGCCGGGTCATCGGTCACAGCCATTCCGCCAAACACCGACGAAATTACCTTGTCGCGGCCAAAACTGAAAATTGCGGCATGACCGAACCGCCCCACGCGTTTTCCGCGATACGTCGCACCCAAGGCGTGCGCGCAATCCTCAACAATAAACATGCCGTGCGCCCGTGCGGTCGCACAAATTGCATCAATATTTGCCGGGTAGCCGAAGGTATGTTGGATTATGACGGCCCGGCTGCGGGGAGAAATCTTGCGCTTAAAATCCTCGACATCCATCGTGTACGTGGCCGCGTCCGTGTCCACATACACGGGTTTCCCGCCCGCCCATAACACCGCATCCGGCACAGACACGCAGGTAAATGCCTGGAGCAGCACTTCATCGCCTGGTTGCAGGCGGACACAGCGTAAAACCTCCCACAAGGCGCCCCGACCGCTCCCGAAACTGATGGCCGCCCCGCAGGGCAACCACTCCTGAAATTCCTGCTCAAATGCACGCACCGCTTTGCCGGTTCGCCACTGCCATGGCCGCAGCAGTAAACCCAGACTGCGCCGGACATCATCGCCCTGGTAATTTGGCGCAAGAACCGTGGTAATGGCTTTGCGTATCATATGCGTTCCGCCCTGACCGTTACATCAGACCGCACAGCACCTTCGACGCTCGTCCTGATCACCGGGTGCTGCAGTATCGGCACCTCAACAGTGCGGTTACCAACTTTCACGGTGTAATCGCATCCGACGGAAACAACCACACGATCGCTCCCGACCACGCCGAATCCCCCGGATTTTTTCGACCGGCCAAGCTTTCGAAGCTGCTCCACCGCGGGATCCATCGGCAGCCACGATCCCGGCACGATCTCGCCCTCAAGCCACGCGTGCATCGTTGACGCAGGGTGGCCGGCCCAAAAACCAAGCAATACCCGCGCGGGTATCCCCAGAGAAATGAGCATGGACCCCAGCAGCGTTGAAAAACCGCCGCAATCGACTGCCGGCTGGGTAAGTGCGTCGGTTGCCGAATACAGCCCTTCGATCGGCCGGCCGTACTGCAAACGGGCAATGACGTCATCGTAACATTGTCGCGCCGCAGTCATGGTATCCGGGGCTCCGTGCGCAACTTGACGCGCCCGTGCTATAACCGCATCCGTCATCTGCAGATATCGGTTGCCGGCCGGCATCGACTTTGGTGCCGCAGCTGGCGTAACCGGGACCGATTCAAAAGACCTGCGCCGTGGCGTCACATAAATTTTGGCGGTATAGCCGACGGTCCGAACTTCTTGGGAACCCAGAGCAAGCGTCCACCAGGCAAAAGCATTGTGGTATTTTTCTTCGCGTCCCGTGCCGCTGACGGACGGATCGAACACCACGTCTTGCACGGTCTGGTAGTCAAAATCAGACGGCAGTGGACACACAATTTCAATTTCGCTTACCTTTGTCCCGGTATTCTCCAACCGGACCTCGTAGCGAAATTGATAGCGTTGCGGCCGCCGGGAAAACCGACCTCCGGCAATTTCCATTACTTTATCTTTGAATCGATGGCCAAACATAACCCTCCGCCCCGTCCGGGCGCGAAAATGAATTGACGGGTTACCCGAGTAATTCCGGATTTCCCGGCAGATAGGGCCGTAAAATTTTCGGGATAATTATTTTCCCGTCCGCCCGCTGGTGCTGCTCAAACAGCATCGCAAAAATTCTCGGCATCGCAAACGCCGTGCCGTTGAGCGTGTGCACAAACGCGGGATGCCCGGTCGCCGAGTCCTTGTACCGGATATTCAAACGGCGCGCCTGGAAATCCACGCAATTTGATGTCGAGTGCGTCTCGCGGTAGGTTTGCTGCGACGGCAACCAGGTCTCGATGTCGTATTTTTTTGCCGCCGGACCGCCGAGTTCGCCGGTGCAGCAATTGACAACGCGGTACGACAATTCCAAACCCTGCACGAGCTGCTCTTCGATCGCCAACAATTTCTCATGCTCCGCATCAGACTGTTCCGGCCGGCAGTACACAAACATTTCCAGTTTATCGAACTGATGCAGCCGCAAAAAACCCCGCGTATCCTTCCCGGCGGCTCCGGCTTCGCGGCGAAAGCAGGTCGAAAATGCACAGTACCGCAAAGGCAGCGTATCACCGGCCAATACTTCATCCATGTGGTATGGCCCGACCGATTGTTCCGAGGTACCGACAAAAAACAGATCGTCGCCGTCAAAATGATAGGTCTCCGATTCGCCGCCGTTTTCCAGGTATCCCATTGCCGTCATCGAACGGCGGTTGACCATCACAGGCGGAATCACCGGTATGAAACCGTGTTCACCCACGAGTGTGTCGAGTGCATAGCGCACGAGTGCAAATTCCAGCATCGCGGCTCCACGCTTGAAATAGACAAACCGCGTGCCCGAAACTTTGCCGGCGCGTTCGACATCAACAACGTCGTGCGCCAGACCAAGTGCGAGGTAATCCTTCGGTTGGAACGAAAATTTCGGGATCGCACCGACCTCCCGGACCACGACGTTGTCCTGTTCGTTGCGGCCGACCGGCACGTCCGGCCGCACCATGGCCGGAACGGCGTGGAGTTGGGCCGAAAGCCGGTCTCCCACCTCGCGCTGCCGCGCTTTTAGCTTCGCAATGGTATCGCCGAGCGTTCGCAATTTGACGATAGTCTTTTTATCGGGCTTGGTACGCGACGCCGCTTTTTGCTCGGCACGCGCCGCCTCTTGCTGCGTAATGATCGAACGGAGTTCCTCGTCGAGTTTCAAAATTTCTGCCACCTCAACCTTCACCCCTTTTTGCGCCGCGTTTTCGTCGACCTGTTTGGGGTTCGCCCGGATAAAATTGATGTCAAGCATAGACTGGATTAATTACTATTTCCTGAGGCCGCCGCGCTGCAGGCGCTCTGCATCATCAGCCGACATTGACTGACCATGTCGCCGTGAAGTCTTATACCGCTCCGGATGGAACGCCGCAATCCGTTGAATCCGAATTCCGGGAAAACGTTTCGGCAGCTCACTGGTAAATGCCGTTTGATCGTACCCGAGGCAGATGATCTGCGGACGATACCGACGAATTACCGCAAATGGGTCATCACGGCTGCCGAGCACCGCCCGCCGGACACCCGCCACGAGATCCAACTGCGAACGCCGCACATCTTCCGGCTGACGCGGCGCGTGCCCCTTAATCTCTTTCACCGTCTGATCGCGGGCGACCACCACATACAGCTCGTCACCCATACGCTTCGCTTGCCGCAGAAAATACAAATGGCCCGGATGCAGCTCGTCAAAAGTTCCAAAAACCATTACGCGTACCATATTGCCGTGCGAAACGTACAGCGTCCGTTCATCCGAACGCTAGGCCGGGTCACCCGATGCACGACCGGCCGAACCGTCCTGCGGTCGCATGAGCGGAAACAGTACCACGTCGCGAACGGATGGCTGATCGGTGGCCAGCATGAAGAGCCGGTCGATACCGACGCCAAAGCCGGCCGTCGGCGGCATCCCGTGTTCAAGCGCTTCCAAAAAATCCTCATCCGTCATTTGCGCCTCGCGGTCGCCGGCCGCCCGGAGTTTGGCTTGCTGCAGGAAGCGATCCCGCTGGTCCAACGGATCGTTCAGTTCGGAAAATCCGTTCCCCACCTCGCTGCCGTTCACGACCACCGTTATCCGCTCGGTTAACTCGGGGTTATCCCGATGGCGTTTCGCGAGCGGTGACACTGCTACCGGATGGTTTATCAGCAGGGTCGGCGCAACCATATTCGGCCGTACGGTCTTTTTATACAGCAGGTCGATCAGCCGTCCCCGACCGGCGCCAGGATCTGCGCTCCCGCCGGATTTCCCGACCGCCCGCCGAAGCTCGTCCTCCGTGGCGCGCAGCACGTCCACTCCGGTGGCTTCCCGTACAACGGTGACATAGTCAACAACTTTCCATGCCGGTTCGAAATCCAGTGTTTTCCCCTGATACGTGAAACGCAACGTTTGGAATGTCGCCTGCAAAACGTTCCGGTAGCAATCCTGGACAAACTGCTGGAGGAACTCATAGTCCGCGTACGCCAGATAAAATTCGAGCATCGTGAACTCCTGCAGATGCTCGGTCGACATGCCTTCATTACGAAACACCTTGCCAATCTCGTACACGCGCGGGTATCCGGCGACCAACAAACGCTTCAGATGCAACTCAAGCGAAATCCGTAGATAAAAATCGACACCCAACGTCCGGTGATGTGTCACGAACGGTTCGGCTTCGGCGCCGCCCGGAACCTGTTCTAAGACCGGCGTCTCGACTTCAAGAAAACCGTGCTGATCAAGGAAATCCCGGAAGGACTTGATGAAGCGGGTCCGCTGTTCAAACAACTGCCGCACCGCGGCGTTCGACAGCACATCAAGATATCGCTTCCGGTACCGCAGCTCCAAATCGCGCAGCCCATGCCATTTTTCCGGCAACGGGCGCAACGCTTTCGCCAACAACTGAAAACGCCTGACCAAAATCGTCTTCTCCTGTGTTTTTGTGAGCACATACTCACCGGTCACTAGTATAAAATCGCCGGTATCAACGAGCGCGCAAAAATTTTCAAAACCATTCGTATCCCCGGAGATTCCCTCCCCGATCAAGGAAACTCCGCGTCCACCGTCAATCTGAATTTGCATTTTCGCCGTTCCGTCATGCACATCGGCGAAAACAAGCTTGCCAATGGTCCGGATCCGCAACAATCGTCCGGCAATCGTAATCTCCCGGTCACCAACCTGGCGCTTTGCCAGGACCCCGGCAATTGTCTGCGGGCGATCAAAGACTTGCGGGTAGGGATTTATCCCGAATTCAACGGCTCGGTGCATCTTCTGTAGGCGTACGGTGCGCTCGTCAACCGACAATTCGGCAGGTTTCTGGCGTCGTCCGCCACCCGTATTCCCGGGTGATGTTTTTTTCGTATTTTTGGCTGTATTTGATGGCATATGCATGTGTAGATTCTACCGAAAAACTCTGCTTTCGTCAACGAAAAAACCGGGCGACGCCCGGTAATTTCACGCGGCAAATGTCCGCCGCTTCAGCCGTGGACGATTTCGACAATCCGGCACGCCATCTCGCCTTTCGGCACGTTTACGACCGCGACCTCGCCAACCTTTTTGCCCAAAAATGCCCGCCCCATCGGTGACTCGTTCGAAATCAGCCCGCCGGTCGGGTTCGCCTCATTCGATCCGACGATGGTGTACCGCATCTGCCGACCGCCGCAATCCACTACTACGGTTACCCCAACCGTCACCTCACCGTTGCTGCCGCCGCCGTTGGCTGAAATCAGAACCGACTTATTGATCAGGTTCTCAATCTCGATAATTCGCCCCTCGATGAAGCTCTGCTCATCCTTTGCGTCCGAGTATTCGGCATTTTCGGTTAAATCACCCTGTTCACGGGCAACCTTAATCCTGTTAATGACCTCCGGACGCTTAACCGTTTTGAGCTCTTCCAGCTCGCGTTTAAGTTTTTCCAACCCTTCTTTACTGATGTAGTGCGGCATTGCTGTAGTCAATTAAGCCAAAAATATACGAAATCGTAATGAATCACATTGTATCATACTCCATCAAATATCTTTAAGGCACGACGGTAAAGATAATGATTCCCCAAGATTTTGTCAAGATATTTATCCACACCAAATCATATTCCGCTTATTGCCGCGTATTCACCCACCAGTTGAAGAAATCTACCGCGACGGGGACTGCCACGCTGCTGCCCTCGCCGCCTTCCTCGATCAAAATGGTCACCACCACGCGCGGATCGTCCGCCGGGGCGTATCCGGTGAACCATGCGTGGTAATTTTTTACGGTGGACCACTGCGCCGTACCGGTTTTTCCGGCCACGGCCATGGGAACTGCGCGCAACGCATTCGCGCTGCCGCTCTGCACGGCGCGACGGAGGCCTCGGCGCACCGCCGCCAGATTTTCCGTCGTAAATATGTTGCGGCCCAGAACACGCGGATCGGCCCGGGTGCCGACCGTCTCCCCGGACGGGCGGGTTTCCCGGACGAGATGCGGCTGGTACAACGTACCGCCATTTGCCACGACCGAAGTGAAGCTCGCAACCTGCAGCGGGGTCACCAGCAAATCCCCTTCTCCAATCGCGACGTGGTACGTGTCACCGATGTACCACGGTGCGCCGCGGTTTTCGGTTTTCCATGCCGGTGTCGGCACCAAACCATCGGCCTCACCGCGCAATTCAATGCCGTTGAGCTGTCCCAGCCCGGCGCTTCTCAAGTAGCGCGAGATCCGCTCAATTCCCAGCCCTGGAAAATCCTGGTAACCGCCACCGACGTAATAGAAATACGTATTCACCGATTCCGCCAAGGCTAAGGTCAGATCCGTTGGCCCATGGCCACCCGCCTTCCAGTCCGGAAAGTACCAGGCGTTGACGCGTATCCCGCCGACGCTCATGAACGTTGTCTTTTCCGTCACGACCCCCTCCTCAAGCGCAGCGGCCGCAATAACCGGTTTGACGGTCGATCCCGGCGGATAAGTACCCTGGATCGCTCGATTGAACAGAGGGTGGTCGGGATTGTCGCTCAGCTCGGCCAGCTCACCGGCGGTAATCCCGCGCGCAAAAGCGTTACTGTCATACGCCGGTAGGCTTACCAGGGCGAGCACTTCGCCATTGCGCGGATCCATCGCGATAGCGGCCCCCCGTGCCAGCTTACGCGCGCTCAATGCGCGCTGGAGATCGCGTTCAAGTTCCTGCTGTGCCGGCGCATCAATGGTCAGTACGACATCGGATCCGGTCACCGGTGGAGTCGAAGCGAGCACCGCCTTGCGGCGTCCCGTCGCATCCACCTCAATTTCCTCCCGGCCTTTTTGGCCCCGGAGCACGTCTTCCAGCGATAGCTCAATCCCGCTCTTCCCGATCTGGTCATTGAGTGCATACCCCCGCGCTTCGGCAGACGATTGCGCGTCAGGCTCGATCCGACCCAGGTACCCCAGCACATGCGATAGGCTGAGAATATCCGTATTCAGGTAACGCCGACGACTGGTGACATTGAGTGACACGCCCGGATAGCGGGCGGACAGCGCGGCGATTTGAACCGCCTGACGGTGCGACAAGTCTTCAGCGATCGAAACCGGCACATAGGAATCGGGCGACAGATCCGCCAGGGTGGTTGCCACGGTCGTTGTTGGCGTCTGCAAAATTGACGACAACTCCCCGATCAACGCCGACTGCATATCGCTCGGGTGCGGCAAATCGAACGGCACCACGTTCAGCTGCAAGTTCGGTGCATGCTGCACCAAGGGTTGCCCAAAACGATCGGTGATCATCCCGCGCGAAGCGCCAATCTCAAGGATCCGAATCCGGTTGCCCTCCGCCATTTCATGATAACGTTCGCCGGCGTACAGTTGTAAATATCCAGTCCGGATACTGAGAATGATAAATACGCCGACGGTGATCCAGCGCCAGGCGTTGAGCCGTGCGAATGGCAACTGTTTGCCGAGATATCCCCCGGCCGACTCGTCAGAAACCGGCACATCGTCCACCGGACGATACCGGCGGACATGAAAACGCGCCGAACTACTTTCGGCTCCAAGAATAAACGGATCCCGCGTGTGTCGCATAGAAACTTCCGGTAAATGCCGTCCAGGAAATTACCGTCGCACGACCCACTCGCCAATCCGACGCCGGGAAACAAATAGGATCGTCAATACCGCCAGCTGCACGGCAAGGGAAACGCCGATGGAAAGGATGGCATCGCGCGTCGCCAAACCAGTCCACCGCCAGGGCGTGAAATGAAATGCCTGCATCAACCACTCAATAACCTGCGGGGTAAGACTCCCGATGACGGCGCCGAGCGCACACAAGGTAAGCCAGGCCGGCAGCGTATAATTGGTAACCAAATGGCGCGCGCTGATGGAGACAACGCCGATGACGGTCAGCAAGGTCAATACATGAACGCCGAAACCGCCTGAACTGTACAAATCCGCCAGCAGTCCGGCTCCCACCGCCCAAGGAAGTGTTACCGGTGCACCGCGCACGAGCGCGCCGTACGTCACGGCAACGACCAATATGTCGACGCGGTTCAATCCGAGGGGAAGCAAAGGGATCACATTCATTTGCACCGCCACCGCAACGATGACGGCCGCCAGTGCCACCAGGAACTTAGCAAATTGCACAAAAGCCGGGTACATACAGGCGTTGCCATCCAAAATGTGTTGCAGAATCCGTATCACTCGAGGCCATTTGCACCAGCGCTGTCCGCCTGGCCACCCAAAATGACGGACACCACGCTTAAAGTCTGGTATGGAATCGGCGGTTGGAGATGCGCGACGTGGAAAAATGCGGACGGCGCGGATTCCACCCGCGTAACGGACCCGATGAGCAGGCCGGCGGGAATTGGGGGGTCAATCCCAGCGGTAACGACGAGATCGCCCGCCGTAAGTTCCTCGGCCTTTGGAATGAGGTCTAATTTTAAACTCGGACCGGCATCCCCGCTCACCGAACCTTCAACGGTCAAATCCTGACCGAGCGCCGCGGAAACGACACTCCGTCCGTCCGTCAACAGCAAGACTTTCGCATGTTCCCGCCCGACTTCAAATATCTTTCCAATCAAGGTGCCCTCCTGCGCAATCACCGGGAAACCCACCTGGATACCCGACAGCGTGCCCCGGTCGATGACCATGGTCTGAACGTTCACGCCGAAATCACGGGCAATCACGTGCGCCGGCACCGCAGACAGACGCCGCTGCAAAAGAAAATCAGCCTGCTCCTTCAGGAGCTCCTCGATGGAAAGCTGGCGTTTGAGCTCCTGATTTTCTGTCACTAACCGGTCAACCAGTTCGCGATAACGCTGATTTTCATCCAGCAATTCCTGTCGGCCGCGCTGGTTGGTCCAGGTGCCCGCCACGACGTTGCCCCCAGCCCCGATCACCCACTGCAGCGGCGCGATCAGCCGTACAACAATTCCCTCCAACGGCGCGATCCAGCCCATTTGATGCAAGGCAATAACCATCGCACTGACCATGAACGCCACGGCCAACGGTCGGGCAAACCAGGGAGACTTCCTGCGCGGCATACACAATGCGCAATAATCAACAAACGCAATTACCCGGCAAAACTTCTCCGGCCGGAGCCGGCCGCCGTCATCCGGATGCCGGGTGACGCCGGTATTGACGGAAAGAGCACGACATCCCGCGGTGGCGGGATGCGAAAAGTGCACGCAGGATGGACCGAATTTCCATTACCCATAGATTTCGCGCGACACTCCGGCCTTCATTCCCTATGCTTTCCGCTCATCTTGCTGCGATGAGGGTACTGCCACTTCGTTCAATAACGCCATATCCTCAAGCAAAATCCCCATGCCGCGAACGGCGCAGGTCATCGGATCATCGATGACGGCGACATTCATCTTGGTTGCCTCAACGATCGCCTGCCGGAGACCCAGCAATGCCGCCCCGCCGCCCACCATCGTTATACCGCGCTGGTAGATGTCGGCGACAAGCTCCGGCGGGGTCGTTTCCAGCGTTGATTTCACGCCCTCCACGATGCCTTTGGTCGAGCGCCGCAACGCCACATCGATCTGCTCGCCGGTGAAATTAACCTCGCGCGGCAAACCGGTGAGCAGATCGCGGCCGCGGAGTTTTACCGTCGGCAGCTCGCCCCCTTCCTTGACGCGGCTGAAATACAGTTTCGCTTCTTCCGCCACGCGCTCCCCCACCATCAGATTGAATTCCTGCCGCGCATAGTTCACGATGTCCTGATCCACCTCGGTACCCGCCACGCGCAACGATTTCGATGCGACAACACCCGACAGTGAAATGACGGCAACCTGAGTCATGCCGCCGCCGCAATCCACCAGCATATTCCCTGACGCATCCTGGATCGGCAACCGCGCCCCGACGGCCGCAGCGACGACGGTTTGCACCAGGTACACTTCACGCGCCCCGGCCGACAAAACGGCATCTTCGACCGCCTTTTTTTCCACCTCCGTAACATCGAGAGGAATGCCGATAACTACGCGCGGGCGGTGCGCCAGCATCTGTTGTTCACGGTATACCCGGTCAAAAAAATACTTCAGCATCTTTTCTGCCACTTCGAAATCGGAAATCACCCCATCCACGAGCGGAGTGATCACCTGTAGGTGCGGCGGCGTTTTGCCCTGCATTTTCAGCGCTTCGCGGCCGACCGCCAAGATCTGATTCGTGCGCTGGTTTATGGCAACGACCGACGCCTCATTGATCACCACGCCCCGATCCTGAATGAACAGCAGCGTATTCGACGTCCCCAAGTCGATGCCGATATCACGGGTCGTTTTACGAAACCAGCCTTTCAACATAATCACGGCTTCAAGTTTCCCAAATGAATTTTTTTCAGCAAGGCGGGTACCGTCAACTGCTCCAGTGCATCTGATCCGCGGGCTTTCAACTCAACCGCCTCGCCGGTTTTCGCAGACACCACTGCCCGCCAGGGGATCCCGATCAAATCGGCATCATGGAATTTTTCTCCTGCGGTGACCTTATCCCGATCGTCATAGAGTACGGACACGCCCGCCTTCTCCAGAGCTTGTACCACGGCATCCGCCCGCTTCATCACGGCCGGGTCACTGCCCAGTCGCAGCACGTGCAGGTGAAACGGTGCCACCGATGCCGGCCAGCGTAACCCGTGCTCGTCGTGGTGGATTTCCGCGATCGCACCCATCACCCGGCTGGGTCCGATACCGTAGCATCCCATCAGTACCGGGCTGGCCTTCCCCTGCTCATCCAGGTACGACAGGTGAAACGCCTCGGAGAAGCGCGTGCCGAGCTTAAAAATATTGCCCACCTCAATCGCCTTGGCCTCGACAAACGCCTGGCCGCACTTCGGGCAGGCATCGCCCGCATGGTACTGGCTGATTTCACGGTTCTGTGCATAAGCGCAGCCGGTACAAAGGAAGATGGTGTCTTCCCCATAGGGTGTCACGACCTGAAACTCGTGTGAATATTTGGCGAACGCCCCGCCGGATGCCTCGGTCACGACCGCCTGCAGGCCGCAGCGTTCATACACGCGCCGGTATGCCATCATCACGCGATCGTAAAAAGCGTCCAAATCCGCGGCATCCCGATGAAAGCTGTACAAATCTTTCATGGAAAATTCACGCCCGCGCAGCAAACCGGACTTCGCCCGCGGTTCATTGCGGAACTTGTCCTGGATTTGAAAAACCGAAAACGGCAGGTCGCGGTAGGAGTGCAGAAACCGTTTCACCATCGGCGTGACGATCTCCTCGTGCGTCCAACCCAGGCCGTACTCCGTCTGGCCATGGCCCTTGAATTGATACATCACGACCGGTCCGGGATCCTGCCAGCGTCCGGTTGCCGCCCACACTTCTTTGGGATTGAGTGCGGGCATGAGAATTTCCTGTGCCCCCAGTGCGAGCATCTCTTCCCGTACGATGTTCTGGATTGCCTTCAGCACCGACAATCCCAACGGCAGGTAGGTATAAATTCCCGCCGCCAGTTTGTCCACGTAGCCGGCCTGCTGCAGCAACCGCGCGTTCACGCTCGGCTCATCAGCCGGTGCCACACGTTCGGTGCGGGTAAAGAGCGCGCTCTGACGCATAGATAAAGCCATACCGTAATGATTACTCCGTTATTCGTTCTGCTGGCCGAAGATCCACGGCCATGATTTCCGCGGTTTATCCGCCGGTGGAGGGGTGGGGGCGACCGACGCCTGCAAAAATTGATAAATGCGTATACCTTCGCGATCGCCCAGAGCCCCGTCGTACTCCGCGCTGTGCGCAGGCACGCCCGGATAACTCGGCC
>JAQTQO010000025.1 GCA_028712155.1 Patescibacteria group bacterium
GTGTATCCCGCACATCCCGGACCGAGGAAATTCGAGCAGTTGGGGCACTCTTCGCAGCGCAGAGTGATGTTGTCCACCACGCAGGGTTCCGCGTAGCCGATGATGCCGCCGTGCTGCGAGATCGCATTGACCGAGCGCACGGCCAAAAGTCCTCCGGCGATAACTCCGAAAGATGCAATGATGGCGAGCGCGAGATGGAAATTGACTTTGGCGAGAAAGATGCGCTTCATGCATGTAGTATAGCATAATTGAAGGAGAAGGGGAAGGTATATGTCGGTAAATGATTTGCATAAGTAATTTTCAATTTTCAATTTATAATGAATTTTTCCGCCTACGGCGGATCGGCCTGAAGCGGACAATGTCTCAATGATCCGACGTTTGAAAATTGAAACGTTGTTGCATTGATTGAAAATTGGAAATTATTTTAGAGATACGTACGTTTTGCATTTCACTATTGGTAGGTATGGTCTTAACGAATTCAAGCACCCTGCGTCAACTCTGCCGTCAGTACGGCATCACGCCCGATAAAAACTCCGGCCAGCACTTCCTCATCAGCCGGGAACCGCTGGAGCGGGCGGTGGTTGCGGCGGATCTCGCGCCGCAGGATACGGTACTGGAGGTTGGCCCGGGGTTTGGCACGCTCACGGTCGAGCTGGCCAGGCGCGCGGGCCGGGTCATCGCGGTCGAACTCGATCCGAAGCTCTGTGCGGCAGCCAAAGAAATCTTGGCGCCGTGCAAAAACGTCGAGCTCGTCGCCGGCAATTTTTTAAACTTGCCACTCACCACGTACCACCTGCCACCCGGCTACAAACTCGTCGCTAATCTCCCCTACAACATCACCGGCCGTTTTTTTCGCAAGGTGCTCACGGCATCGTTCGGGCCCCGGCGCATCGTGGTGATGGTGCAGCAGGAAGTCGCCGAGCGCGTGACGGCCAACCCCGGCGACTTGAGCGTGGTTGCCGTGCAGTGCCAGCTGTACGCGCAGGTAAAAATTGTTGCGTCCGTTCCGCGGGAAAATTTTTGGCCGCAACCGGAGGTTGATTCTGCGGTGGTTGCGCTGCAGGTGCGCACCGCGGCCGAACTCGAAGAAATGATGGGCGACCCCGCGGTCAGTCCGGAAATGGTCATGCGCTGGGTGAAGGTCGGTTTTGCCGCGCGCCGCAAAACCTTGGCCAATAACCTGCGCGCGGTCCTTGGCGCAAAAGTTGATCGGACTGCCGGCAATAATTCTTCCGATAATGTCACCGAGGAGCTTATTACCAAGACCTTGACCTCACTGGGATTACTTGAAAAATGCCGCGCACAGGAGCTTTCCGTCAAACAGTGGATAACTCTTGCGAAAATATTGAAAATTTGACTTAATTGGGCCGTCCGCAGCGGGTATTTTTTGTTTTCCGGATAGCCAAAATTTGTTATAATTTCATTGCACTGGGGATAGCTTCCGTATCCCATTTTTGGCTGTAGGAAACGGTTGCGGACAGCGAAAATTTTTTTAGCATCCAATGCTGTATAATTCTCCGCATCATTTGAACGTCCTGGAAGAAATTTACCGCGGGGATGTGCCCGAGGAAAAACCCCGGACGGTGCGTCGTCGTTCGTCGCTTTGGGCCATTGAATGGCCGCGCATGATCGCGCCGATCACGGTGGCGGTGGGGATGCTGACTTTAGCCGTCGGTGCGATGCAGCTGTGGTCGAAAATT
The DNA here is from genome assembly GCA_028712155.1 of Patescibacteria group bacterium. Classification (GTDB taxonomy): domain Bacteria; phylum Patescibacteriota; class Patescibacteriia; order Buchananbacterales; family GWA2-38-13; genus VMFR01. The sequence goes on from JAQTQO010000025.1 coordinate 1,701, forward strand.
TATTCTCCGACGATTCGTTTGGCAGTCGGGGAGCCAAGCTTGATGGGAGCGTTGACCAACCAGGAAGATCCGGCCGTCGCGCCCGGTGCGATGGATACGGATGGAGACGGTCTGCTCGATTACCAGGAGTTGACGGTTTATAATACCAGCCCCTACCTCGAGGATACGGATTCCGACGGCATTGACGACGGCGCTGAAGTGCGGGCGGGCAGCGACCCCAATTGTCCGGCCGGACAGAACTGTGCGGGCGGAACAACGGGCGGGGCGGCGGCGTCGCCGACGCCGGCGTTGCCGGGCAGCGAATTGCCGGGGTCTTTGGTGCCGTCGGCTACAAATCCCTTGTCATCGGCGCTGTCGTCGTCCGGTCTGAACCCCGCGGACATGACCCCGGGCGGACTGCGGCGGCAGCTGGAAGATGCCGGCATCGCGCCCGAGCTGCTGTCGAGTTTTTCCGACCAGCAACTGCTGCAGGTCTACCAGGAGGCGCTGCAAGAGCAAACGGCGGCATCGGGTGTGAGCCCCGTACCGGTGGCCACGCGAAGTCCTGCCCCTGCCGGCGCGGACACAAAAACGTTCTCGTTGACGCCGGATCAGATCCGTCAGGGGTTACTCCAGCAGGGCGTGTCCGCGGAGACCGTCAATCAAATGACCGATGCGCAGCTGCAGCAACTGTTGCAGGAAACGGCGCAAGATATGGCGGGAAGCGGCAGCTCCATTCCGGTTCCGGCGGTATCGCCCAGTCCATCGGTGGCCGGCACCGATGCGACCGCGCCCAAGCTGACGCCGGATCAGATCCGGCAGGGGTTGATCGGACAGGGCGCACCGGCGGAGACGGTCAATCAGTTAACTGATCTCCAACTCCAGCAGCTCATGCAGGAGACGATTAACGAGATGAAGAGCGGGCAATGAAAAACCCAGTCCAAACACCGGCCGTGACGCCGCAGCAACGCCGTGCAATCGCGCGGTGGGTGGCGGCGTTTCTGTTTGCGCTCACGATTCCGTTGGCGATTGTTCCTCCAGCGGCCCGGGCGCAGGATGCATTCGGCGGAGGCGATTCCTTTGCGGGTGACAGCGGAAGCGACGCCTTTGCCGGTGATAACGGGGTGGATGCATTCGGCGGAGGCGATTCTTTCAGTTCGGTGGAGAACCCCACCGCGGTGCAGGCTGAAGACCAGAAGAATTGGTTCCAGAAAGCCTGGGAGTGGCTGAAAACCCAGATCAAGGAATTTCTCAAAACCACCGCGGCGGTGGCGTATAAGCGGGCCCTGACGTATTTCCTCCAGACGCTCGCGGTTGACTACGCCACGTACCTGGCGTCCGGCGGCCAGGGCCAAAAACCGCTGTTCGAAACCGAGGGGTGGGGCACCTATCTGTCGCGCGTCGGAGATTCCGCCGCCGGTGCGTTCATCGAGACCCTGGCGGAGGGCCTGGGATTGCCCAACCTCTGTCAGCCGCGCTTCAACCTCAAGCTCAAGCTGACGCTCGGATTGATGGCATGGGCCAGGCCGCAGCCGCCCGTGTGTACGTTCACGCAGATGGCGGACAATTGGGATAATTTTATCCAGACCAACATTGACAATCCCGAGAAGCTCAACCAAATGATTGACGCGTCCTTTTCCCCGTATGACAACGATTTGGGTATCGGGCTGGGCGTCTGGTCGAGCTTCTACAGTACGGTGGAGGGTGCGAAGTATGAAGGCGGTTTAAGCCGGCTGGAGAAGCAAGGATTCAAAGATATCACCGGCATTAACGGCAGCATCCTGACGCCGGGCGTGCTCATCCGTGAGAACGTCATCAGCTCGCAGGACCCCCAGACCTTGGGCCAGGTGTATTTCACGTACACGGGCCAGGCCGTGGCCGATGCCGTCGATGCATTCACCACAACGCTGGTGGCAAAATCCGCCCAGCGGCTATTTGAAAAAGGATTCAACCGTAATTCAACGCCGGCTGCGTACAACTGGACCAAGCTCGAAGGCTTGCGGTCGTACGCGGCGGATGCGAGCGCCGGCAATCCGGATATCCGGCAGGAATTCACCGCCTTCTACGCGACGACGCCGCAGATCGGCGACCCGCGGGCCAACCGGATCGACGTGACCGCGCAGCTGGTCGGTGAAGGCGTCATCACGCAGTCGTTCAAGACCGCGATTGACCGCAAGCTGACGGTCCGGCAGGCGATTGACCAGGGGTTGCTCTACGCCGACGGCGCGGGCGCCACCTACGGCTACAGTCGGGCGGGCGTGCAGCCGAATGCCAACGAGGGTTACAGCTACAACGCGATGGTGATCCTCCGTAAGTACCGCATTTTGCCGGTCGGCTGGGAGCTCGCCGCCGCTTACATCGGCAAGCTCGAGCAGAAGAAAACCTACAGCCTGGGCGATATCATCCGCGGTTTTGCCGACCGCAATTCGCCGTTCTACGGCCTGGTCGACGACGGTTGGGTGCTCAAAGCGCCCGAATCCTATTGCCGGATAACCGGCACGAGCGACAAGTTGTTGACGGCCACGACGCGGAAAGAAACCATCGTCGATTCAACCAAGCCCGTGGATCCCGTCACCAGGATGCCGGTAGCGTATGAGTTCCAGCGGCGGGTGGTGACGCGCGATTCGATGTGCGTCGACGTGCGTTCCTGCATCGTTGAAGATGAGAACGGCAATTGCCGCGCCTACGGCTTGTGCACCGAAGAGCGTCCGATTTGGCGGTTCCCCGGCCGGCAGTGTCCCGCGCAGTACAATAGCTGTCGCGCGTACGAGGGAGCGGACGGCAGCAGCGCGAATTACCTCGACAATACGCTGCAATCCGGCAGCTGCGGCGCCGAGTCGGTGGATTGTACATGGTACTGCGGCGATTTTAACGTCGGCAGCGGGGCGTGGGCGTGCGTCAACGAAAGCGAACGGGTGCGCAAGCCATGCCAGCAGAGCGGGCGGTGCAGCGTTTCCAATACCATTTGCGTCAAGGATGCGGAGTGCCCGCGGAGCGAGCGTTGCCAGAACAATACGTGCCTGGCAACCGACGTCGCCACCGGTGTGAGCTGCGCGATCCCGTACGGCGCGATTTCCTGCACCGTGCCCAGTTGCGGTGTCGGCGAAAATTTCGTCCCCAACAGCGGCTTTGAGACCGAGAGCACGACTGCCGCCGTTTCCGGCGGCCGGGTGGCGTTCGCCGCCAACTGGAGTACCGCCAACGTGGCGGGGGGTGCGTCGCTGTGGCAGCGCGCGACCGGGGTGGGCAACCGTGCCGCGGCCGGAAGTTTCGCCGCGCGGGTGGACGCGGACGGCACGGTCAGCCGGATGATCGCCGATTCCCAACCGCTGTCCCCGCCGGCAGCCGTAAATCCGCCGTACACGCTGACGGCAAAAGTTTACAGCACGCTGACGTTCGGACGCGCGTACGTGTCGGTCGTGCCGACGGCCGGCAGCGGATGCTCTACGGCGGGAATGGAAATTGCCAAAGGGCAGTGGGCAACCGTCAGCTGCGTCACCTCGGATAATCTGGCGGGCGCCACCGTTCAGCTGGCTGTGGACGCCGTGTCGGGCATCAACCCGGTCGGCAGCGTGTGGTTTGATGAAATTCGCATCGAGCGTGCCTGCCCGCAGAAAGATGTGACCGTGTATCTGGAAGGTACGCAGGAACACGACGGGAGCAAAATGTATTTCGACCGCGACGTGGCGGCGTGTACGGCTGAAGAGAACGGCTGCCGCGCGCTCGTTCCGTTGGTGAAAAACGGCAACGTCAACCTGATCTATAACGGCAGCTTTGAAGACTGGCCGGGAGCGTCCAACCGTTTCCCGCCGGGGTGGGTGGTCGGTGCGGCCGGAAGCGTGACGGCCGTTTCCCGTCCGGAGGAGACGGCGGCGTTGGGCGGTTACTTCCTGCGCTATACGGATGATAACGCCACGGTAGAAGATTTCGGCACCTATCCGATCGGCCTGCTGTTGCCCGGACGGACGTACCAGATCACCCTGTCGGCCAAAGCCGCGGCGGATAATACCGACTGGCGCGTCTGGCTGGACGGGACCGACCGCACCGGCACCGTGAAACGCCAAAGCTTGGTGGCGGTCGGGCTGGGGAAATGCGCCGGGGGTTTACATCCGGACTGCCGGCGCGATGAGGACTGCGCGCCACCGGCCCAGGCCGCGGATCTACGGCCATGCGAGAGCGACCTGCCGTTGAAGACGAACTGGCAGCGGATCACGTTCGAGCCCGTTGAGGCACAGCCGGCGCTGACCGACTTGCAACTGACCTTTGGCTCGACGGCGGCGAATTCGACCATCGACCTGGATGGCGTGACCATGGCTGAAGTTCCGGCGCGTTCGACGCCCGTCACACTGGCCTACCGTGATTACCGCGGGAACCCGGTCACCTATTTTAAGACTCCGCCGCCATACCTCGGCTGTACCGGCGATCCCGAGACTGACCACCAGGCGTGTTCCCGTTACGCCGGCGTCTGCCGGGCCGACGAAGTGGGCTGCGAGCGCTACACGCCGTCCAATGGCGCACCGCCGCTGCCGGCGATCATCGATGCCAGCGATTACTGTCCGGCTTCCTGCGTCGGCTACAGTGCCTATGCGCAGTCGCCGACGTTCTTTGCCGATGCCATTCCGTCGTCGCAGGAACCGGATTTCCTGTACTTTATCGCCCGTACCGCCAGACAATGCGAGGCCAAAAGCGTCGGCTGCGAGGAGTTCACCAACCTCGACGAGCTGAGCCGGGGCGGTGAGGGCAAGGTGAGCTACAATTATCTGCGGCAGTGCACCAAACCCGACGTGGCCGTGTGCAAGGAGTACTACACCTGGGTGGGCTCGGAGACTTCCGGGTACCAGCTCAAGACGTATACGCTGCGCGATTATAATAATGATTTCGCTCCCGACGTGGTTCCGATCCCCAATGAAACGGCGCTGGGGCTCTGCCAGTACAACGGGAAGCCCGTGCCGGCCGGTGGGCCGGGGCCGGCGGCAGTGGGAACCTGCACGTACGACAGCACCGGTGCGGCGCTCCCTGCGGGAACGGAAACGTGGGATGGTACGGGCTGCGTGAACATCACGGATGCGAAGAAGAACGCCCAGAAAAATCCCAACTGCCGCGAGTTTTTCGCCACCAACGGCCAGGTCTACTACCGCTTATTGCGCCAGACGGTCGCCTGCTCAGCCGACTGCCATCCGTTCCGTTTGATTGACACGTCGCAGGCGGCGTGCGAAGGCAGCGGCGGCGCGTGGGGCGTGTGCGGCACGGATGGCAACGCCAACGGCCGCATCGATAGCGGCGAGGAACTTGCCAATTGCATCAGCCAAGGCGGGATGCAGCTGGTGGGCGGGGCGGACTGCTTCATGCGGGAGAGCGTCTGTACAACGATCGCCGGTGCGATGTTCCAACCCCGCAACGAATGCATCTACCAAGCGGTGCCGGCCGAAAGCCAGTCCTGCCCGGCGGCGCAATCCGGCTGCCGTGAGTACCGCGGCAATGCCAGCGCCAACGTCCGCACGGTATTCTCCGATGATTTCGAGGACGGCGATACCGCGGGGTGGGCGGGCGGTACCATCTCAAGCGACGCGGTCACCGTCGGCGGCCATTCAATGGCCGGCGGGGTGATCAGCACACAGATGATCACCGTCCCGGGTGGCGGCGCCTGCAATACACTGGTTGCGAAGTGCGCCACTGCGGGGGAGGTCAATTGCCATAATGTTGCGACCGATACCTGTTTGCTTGAGTCCGACGGCCAACATTGCACCGCCCATGGTGCGGACACCCGCTGCGGCGTCATGGCGGATATGTTGACACCGAACCGTTCCTTCCAGCTCAAGTTCTGGGCGAAGGTTGCCAGCGGTGTGTCGACCATGAATGTGACTTTGGCCGGCGTTGATTGCGGCCGCGGCGCTTCCTGCGAACTCTTGAACGGTAATCGGGTGACCACGGAATGGCAGGAGTATGTCACCCAGCCGATCCTGGTGTCCAGCGTGACGTCGGCGGCCCAGCTCCAGCTCACCGCGACCGGCGGCGGGGTTGCGTATGATTTCATCACCCTGACCCAGGTGCAGGAGTACGACTACCTGATTAAGAATTCATGGAAGACGCCGGTGGAGTGTAACACCAATCCCGCGCTCGATCCCGCGAAGTTCCCGGCGCCCAATGCCCCGTTGTACATGCTGGGCTGCCAGGAGTACGTAAACTCGGCGGGCCAGGCGCTTGACCTCAAGTCATTCCGCCGGTTGTGCCGCGACAGCTCGGTCGGCTGCCAGGAGTTCATCGATACCCAGAATACGTTGAGTGCGATTTTGCAGCGCTACAACACCGGCCATCCGCAGGCGGAAGTTGTGGTGCCGCAGGATCGGCTGGCCTACTACGTGGTGGATGTCGGGAAAACCTGCAACAGCATCGTGAAAGGGTGTCAGGCGTTCGGCAAGCCGACCGTGAATGTCGGCGGCGAGGTGACGACTTACCAGACGAAGTACCTGGTGAACGACCCCGAGCGTTACGGCAGTACGCTGTGTCTGGAAAGCGAGGTCGGCTGCAAGGAATACGCGTCGCCCCAGGCGGGTACCGTTTATTTCCGCGAACCTGCCGGGCGGACCTGCGAATACCGTTTGATCCCGAGCCAAACGACGTTCGGTTGGTTCATCATCGGATCGGGTTCGGTGGTGCCGGATTGTCCGGTCACCACGTACCGGCTGGGGATCACACAGCCCGCGCGCACCTGCCAGGGCGGCGACTTGAACGGGAAAGTGTGTTCAAGCGATGCCGACTGCAGCTTCAAGGTTTGTCGCGGCGGGGCGGCGGAAGGCGCGCGGTGCGCGGCCAGCTCCGACTGCCAGGTGTGCGTCGGCGGCGACCGCGCGGGGCAGCCGTGTCGTATCCCTGGCGATTGCCCCAACGGAGGCGTGTGCAATCTCGAGGGAGCCTGTGAGCAATCGGCGGGCGCTTGCGTTCCGTGGGTGGGGCTGTGCCCGGCCGAGTACGCCAGCTGCACCGCGTACGTGGATCCGACCTCAGACCCGCAGGCGGGGATCCTGCCGAACAGCAACTTCGAAGGGTTCTTCCGGGCCTGCAACCATGACGAGCAAACGGTCTGCCGTTTGGATTCCGACTGTGTGACGGCGGTCGGCAACCAGAAATTCTGCGCGGACAACATGGCCATCGGATGCGATGCGGCCACCCCCTGTCCCGGCGGTTCGGCCTGTGTGACCCCGACCTGCAGCTTTACCAAACTGAACTCATGGGGCATTGCCGATCCGACGATCGCCGGCCATTTCCGCGGCGGCGGATTGAACGGCAGCTCGGCCCTGCGCATTACCGCCGCAACGCCGAAAGGCAATGAGGTCCGGCAGGCCATGAGCATGAGCGCCAACATGCTGTACACCGTGTCCGCGTACGTCAAGGACACCGCGGCGGATGCCGCCATCGTCATCACGACGCTGGAGGGGACGAAGCGGCCGATCTTTAGCCAGTTCGATAACTCCGTTGCGATTACCAAGACGGGAACCCTCTCCACGAACGGGGATACGGTGGTACTGCCGGTCGGCGGCGTCAGCGGCGGCCCGTTCCAGCGGTTTAGCGGACGGTTTTATGTCACGACTCAGGAGCGGGGCATTGTCTTGATGATCCAAAACGCCGGCACCTTCGATAACGTCGAAGTAAAACCCACCGGTGTGTACCACTACCTGAGCGAAAGCCTTGACCGGACCTCCTGCAACGGCATCGTGGATCCGCCGCAGGGGTGCGTGCTGGTCAACGATACGTCGGATCCGACTCTCCGGTACAGCACCGCCGCCACGGCGAAGGGGCAACCGCCGCAGGTCTGCCTGCCCAAGCAGTGCGTCGGCGGTGACCGCCCCGGCACCGCGTGCGAGTCGGGCACCGAATGCGGTGACGATGGTGTCTGCCGTCCGGGGACCTGCGACAGCAACATGCTGGTGTCCGTTACCCCGGATCGCACCTGCGCCCGGTGGCTCGAATGCATCTCCACCCGCAAGCAGACCAGCTTTGTTTCGGGCACGCAGCGGAGCTACTGCCAGCAGATCGCCACCTGCGATCAGTTTGATTCGATCTCCGGCCGCTGCAACAGCTACCCCACCGAGGAGCTCATGCCGCAGACGTTTGACGCCGGGACCGTGGAATTGACCCAGCACCTGAGCGGGTATTCGAAAGTCGGTTTCCGCTGGGATCAGGATTTGCAGGTGCCCGGCTACTACCCCTACGGCGTCATGACGCAGCGGAAACTGTGCGTCGCCGGCGCCGTCGGCAGCGTCTGCCTGGATGATGCGGACTGCAACACGAACAATAAATTGAACGGGGTCTGCCAGCCGGTTCTGCAGGTCGGGTCCGACGCTAAAAACGATGTTATCTATGAGTCCTGCCGGGTGTATCCGGCTTCCGACTCCCCCCGCTGGGGGGCATACGGGCCGGCGGATACCGGCGCTAAACCCGCCAAGTCGGTGGTGACAGACGTGTCCGAACCGTTCTCGGCACCGGAGTTCGGGGGTTCCAAGGCGCTTGAGCTGCTCGACCAGGCGAGTGAGTGCCACTACCGCAAATCCGGCGCCGAGTTCATCGGCGCGTACGGGTTCTGCGTCGAGCAGGATCCGCGCAGTCCGTACCTGTGCCTGAACTGGCTCCCCGTGGACGAACTGACCGGCGGGTGGATCGGCATTGCCGGCTGGAACGGCAACCTCAGAAACGACGTCAGCTACTGCACCGAAGGGGCACTGCTGGAGACGCGCTATCCCGGGCAGTATGCGGTCGGCGACTGCGATAAATCATTCGACATTCTCAAGTTGGCGGCGCTGGGGTTGGGCATTTCGGGCGTGCTCGGCGTGGGTGCCATGCTGTTTGGCGTTGGGTCGCTGGGAGCGGTGGCCGGATTTGTCGGCGGAGCCGGTTTGGTTACGCTCATAGGTATCGGCGGCGCTTCGGATGCGGTCAACAACATGTGGTACTTCACGTCCGGCACGGATGACACCTGCGGCACGGTCGTCTGTCCGGTCGGTTACCTGCCGGAAGTTTGGGGGGAGGATTGCAGCACGGTTTTACAGACCGGCTACCGCTGCCACTGGGCGTGCAAGCCGGATGAGTCGGACTTGTTTGAAACCGAACTGAGTTCGGGGCGAAAGTGGTATGACTACCACGATCGGGTGACCAACGAAGGCGTCACGACCAAGAAACAGATCATGTATTGTCCGAAGTGCGGCGCCGGCAAAGTCATGTGGGATCCGGAGACGTCAATTGACGCCGCCGGCATGGTCTCGTGGCGGCGGGTGTGCACGGAGGTCGTGAAGGTGACCTCGCCCGAAGGTACGGATCGCGGCTGGAAAAAGCGTCTGGAGGCGACGCCGGCGTACGCTTCCACCGGGTACCACATCCAATTTCTTGATCCGTACGGCTACGCCGTGGAAACGCTCAACCGGCCGTTCGGTTCGATTTCTTCCGCGTTCCGCGGCGATCCGGTGAAATGGAAGATGATCCAGGATAATATTGACCCGCGCTCGGCCTCGAGCCCGAAGTTCCCGGCGTTTGTTGACGGGTTGCTGGGCCAGGCGTCCAACGTCGGCCAGCTGTACTTCGACCGCTACTACCGCGAGGACAGCCCCGGCGTGCCGCCGTCCGACGCGCTGCCGGTGCCGACGTGGGGGGCGGGCATCGAGCGCATCAAGCGCATTTATGCTCAAAGCTACGGCCGCTACCGGTGGGACGGCGCGCGGTACGTGTCGGCCGGAGGCATATCGGTGAACTACTGCGTGGGCGGGCCGCGCAACGGCCAGGACTGCGATGCTCCGGGAAATAACGCCAAGTGCGTCGACGGGTACAACCCGGCGGATCCCGGCAATCCCACACCGTCAACCTGCCAGCAGGCCGGCGGCTACTGTCTCTTCTATCCCCCGGCAGGATCCAGCGATCCGAGCACGCAGGCGGCGACGTTCACTTCCTGTGACCGGGACGCCGACTGCGGCGTGGCGCCGAATGTGCCCGTTTGTGCCTACGGTACCTGTTGGACCGATGACGGAAACGACTTGAACAATTCCGGAAAGCCGTGCCGGGTGCTGGGCGATTGCACGGGGGGTGAGACCTGCAGTAAAACCGTGCCCATCTGGGGCGCGTGCAACGGTCCGGCCGGGTACACGCGGCAGGGCGTGGCGTGCCAGTCCGATGACGGGTGCAAGGTGAACGGCGTGGGAAACTGCCAAAACCTCAATCAAAACGGGAAATGCTATTCGGGGATTTTTGCCGGCATGGCGTGCGGGGGCGCCGGAGGCATGGCGAGTTGTTTTCCGGTGGGATCGATGGCAGCCAGCTGCGTCGGCCGGTGTTCGGCCACCTCGGCGTACAAGGACCGGCCGTGCATTTCCGACACCAACTGCCGCAATGACGGCGTGTGCCAGGCGGTGGGCAACTGGGTGCCGCCGGGCACGCCGTGCCTCAATAACATCCGGGACCAGCGGTTCTCGGAGAATCCCGCGACCGATCCGGACGGCGTGGGCGATTGGTGCGGCGTGTACCCCGAGGTGTTCAACGTAAAAATCGAGAACGCCGAAACGCCGATCTACATGCAGGTTGGCCAGGCCAACGTCACCCTGAGCTTCAATCTAAAGGTGGATCCCGACCAAACTCCGCTGCAGATGGTGCGGGTCTTGTGGGATATGACGGGCAAAGATAAAGGCGACGCTTCGTTCGCGTGGAAATCGGGTATGAACGACAAGCCGAACCCCAATGATCCGTTCCAGTTCACCCATACCTATCAGTATGCGGTGACGTGTGATACCGGTTTGACCGATGGTGACGCCGCTACGCCGGCGAGCAATTTCTGCGAGTTTCAGGTCGGCATCCAGGGGCGCGACAACTGGTGCTGGTGCACGAATGAAAAGTACGTTGGCGTTAAGCCGGACAACACCTGTAACGACTGTCCGAATGATCCCACGCCCCGCGATGCCACCGATGACAACGGCGCCTGGGTTGAGGAAGGCAACGCCCGCGTGCGGGTGTGCAGTCCGGGAGCGCCGGAGCTGTGCGGGCTGTAATATTTTACCAGTACTAGGGGAATGGATAAGGTATGACCGATCCAAAAGTAATTCCGAATACTATGCACGCGGCGTCCGGCCAGGGGAGAGGGTCGGACCGTGGTTCGCGCAATCCGTCAACTGCCGGCGGCGCGTCGTCTCATGCGCCGATCGTCCATTGGCAACTGTCGGAGAAAGGTGGCGGACGGTCGGGTGTTCGGGCACAAGGCCGCACTCCATTGCCGCAGGTGCCGCAAGCGGTGAACCAGGCTATAGCTGCCGTGCTTGGCCGCGGAGGCAGTGACGCGCAGCGCAGCCGGGAATTTCGCCGCGACCAGCAAAGGGACAAGCGTAAGAAAGCCGATCCGGCGCTCGCGCGGCAACGGGAAGAAAACGCACCGCGCCCGCCCGAAGCGCAGGAACAGAAGGGAGGATCTGAATCGGCGGGTAAAGAATCCAATGGAGTGACGCAGAGCGCACCGGATGTTCCGGCCGGGCCGGGCGGTCAACCGGCGGATGCGGGCGGTTCGGACCGGGAGCGAAAAACAGGTGAGCCATCGGGCCGTGATGGTCAGCCTGCGCCCGAAGGCGGGGCAGCGGGCGGGGCGCCAGCCGGACCGGGCGGTCAGGCCGGGCCGCAGAAAATGGATCCGTATTCAGGCGGTGAGCGCGTCGGGAAAGTTGCCATGCCGCGCGGTGCCGTCAAGGACATCAACCCGCTGATGGAAGAGTGGAGAAGGGACAAGGAATCTGGAGATGCGAGGATGCGGTCGCAGAGGGACGAGTGGGACCGTACCAGGCGGGATTATCAACGTCCGGGCGCGCCCCGGCCGTATTCCCCTCGGTCAGCGGCCAGGGGGCAGAGCGGCGGCAGTCCGGCGATCGGTCCAACGCCGCCGTTGGCGGCCGGCAATTTCCCCAAATCCGGCGGGGAAGCCCCAGCGGCCGGTGAGAATACCGCGCCCGATAATGGCGACGAGGAACGCCGGCGCCAGCAGCAATTGCTGCGGGAGGTCGCCCAGGACCGCCGTCTCCTTGAACGCGGGCGGACGCGATGGGGTGAGGGAATCTCATCAGCGCAGATGCGACGCATTTCCGAACACGGCCGCGGTTTGTCGCGCCGGATGGCGGCTGCCGGCAGGCATTCCAATGCGCCGTACATTTTCGTACTCGTCCTGTCGGTGGTCAACGACCTCGTGGATATTTTTGACATCAGCCTGTTTTTTCCGCTCGACCAAATTTTTGACGTGTGCACGCTGATGCTGATGCTGGCCGCCCGGCTGTTCGTACGGGAAGAACTGGGGCAGCAATCCTCCAGTTGGTTCGAGTGGATCGGGACTAAAATCGTAACGTGCCTGGCGGAATGGACGCCGGTCGTGGGAGTCCTGCCCATGTGGACGATTTCGGCGGTGTGGGTGTGGCGCCGGGCGGTGGTGCGGCGGCGGCGTGAGCAATACCGATCGGCCGAGGAGGCGGCCGCCGAGCGGGCCGGGATGCCGGATTCGTACGAAGCGGAAGGAGAAGCGTACCCGCAGGAAGAACCCGGAGTGGCGTAAGGATTATTTGGAAATTCAGGAATTGAGTAATTTCGGATAGGTATGCATCGTCAGGGAAAACGCTGGAGTCAACGGTTTTTCACCCGCCACGCAGGGTGGTGGGCGAGTTTTGTTTTCCTTGGGGTTTTTGTCGCCGCCCGCCCGGCGTGGGGGCAGGCAGCGGGAGGAGGCTTTTTCGGGGACCTCGCGGCGTACATCTACTTGGGGTTGAGCTACGTGCTCCAGGCAGTGGCGTCACTTTTGGGGAAACTCACGGTTTGGGCCACCGACCTGCTGTCGATAGTCATCCAGTACAACAATTTCATCAACTTCGACGCCGTTACCATCGGCTGGCAGATCGTGCGCGACCTCTGCAACATGTTCTTCGTCGTGGTGTTGCTGATCATTTCGATCGCCACCATCCTGCGGCGCGACAGTTACAACGTCAAGCGGCTGCTGCCGCGGCTGCTGATCATGGCGGTGCTGGTGAATTTTTCCAAACTCATCTGCGGCGTTCTGATTGATGCCGCGCAGGTGGTGACCCTGACGTTCGCCAACTCCGTGCAATCCATCACGGCCGGCAATCTCTATGACAAATTCGGTATCGGCGACCTTTTTTCGCTGTCGCAGTCCGGGTTCTTGCAGGGTTCGAATGTTGAGGCGGCGCAGCTGTTCAATTTATTCCTGTCGTTGATCTTCTCGACCTTCCTCATTTTCGTCGCGCTCTGCGTCATTGGCGCGTACCTGGCGGTGTTTCTTTTCCGCATCGTTGCCCTGTGGATGCTGGTGATCTTGTCGCCGTTCGCGTACGTGCTGTCCACTTTCCCCCAGGGCGAGCGCTACAGCCGCGAGTGGTGGTCGACGTTTTCCAAGTACGTCATGGTCGGTCCGATCCTGATGATGTTTTTCTGGATCGCGCTGGCGACCGACAAGACGGCGATGTCGGGGCTGTTCGGCGGAGAGACCGGCAAAGCCGGGACGACGAGCGTTACCACCGCCTCAACGGGCTACAGTTCGATGAGCGTCGGTTTGACCAAGGCGGGCGAGGGCAAAAACATCCTGCGGTTCGTCGTCATGACCTGCCTGATGCTGGGCGGGCTTGTGGTCGCCCAGCGGGCCGGCGTGATGGGGTCGTCGGTTGCCGGCAATGCGCTGTCCAGCATGCGTTCCTACGGGAATCGCTTGATGCGCGGCGGGGTGCGCCTGGGCACGGCGCCGCTGCGGGGGGCCGGTGCGGCGGGCGCGTGGGTGGCCGGGGCCGCGGCCAAGGGGGTAGGCCGCCGCTACAGTGAATGGCTTTCTGCCCGCCAGTCGCCCTACTGGCAGCTCTTGAACCCGCGGGCCATGGTCCGCGGCTGGCAGGAGCGTCGCAAAGAGCTCCATGATACGGCGCAGAAAAAATCCGCCGCGGGCGGTGAGGAGTTCTGGGACCGGGTAATGACGGGCGGCAAGGTGCGGGTGCCGCGGCGCAAGCAGCTTGAGTTCGGGCTCGAGGCGTCATTTGCCAAGGACTACAAATTCATGGGCAAGGAGGAGATGGCTGAAGTCGCCTACGGCCTTTTTAAGGGAGGTAAAGGTGAGAAAAATCCTGAAATCTTGCGGCGGCGGCGCGCGATGATCGAAGCCGCTTCGGATAAAGGGTATTTGGACGATCTGATGGGGCATCCGGAGATGGTAAAAAAATATGGCAGTAAGCCGGATCCCAAAACCGGCAATGTCGAATTTTACAGCTACAAACGGCTCCATAATTTTTTGTCCGATTATGTTGGCAACCATGATGAAGGTCTGCGGCAGATGATCCGGCTTGACGAACAGGGGCACTCAATTAAACATCCGGAATACACCGGACACGCGACATTCGATGAGGTGTTGCGCCGGCCCCGTTTGACAAACGCTGAAGATGCCCCGTTGGTGATCGCGGGTAAAACGCGCGAAGCCAATGAAGGTCAAAGGATTGCCATTTCTGAATTCAACAAAGAGCCGGGCCGTGCTCGTCTGGCGTCGCACATCCATGGTCTGGGTGCGCTGGAAATTAGCTCCAAAGGAGTTGTTCTCGGTGACGGCACCTCTGATCCTTTCTACCGGGCCGTTGGTACCGGCATGTTTGCTGGGCAAGGTGAGGGGCAGATGGGCGAGCACTCGACCATGCGGGTTCCGCAGATGATCATGGGCGGCACCGGGGATGAGAAACCACAGTTCGATGCGCAGGGCCGGCTGCCGCTGACGTCCAAGCAACTGGACAACTTGGTTAAGTATCAGGCTGACAACGAGAACGCCATGACCGCGTTCTGGGGGAAGGTCGGCGGTCCGGGTGGAAATACAGGTGATCGAAGAACAACCGCTAAAGTTGTGGTCGGCACGCGTGAATATACCTGGGCGCAAATTGAGGCGTTGGCGGCGCCGCTGCGGATGGTGCGACCCGGCGCCGGCCCGACGCCGGGCGCCACGCCCGTCGCCCCGTTGGTCGGATATGACCCGCGCGTGCAGGAGAAATCCGAGCAGGAAATGGAGCGCCTGCGGTTGGCCGGGTTGGGCGAGAAAGAGTACGCGCGGGCACACGAAGGAGAAATTGCCCGCGGCACGATGTACTCGTCCGATGAAGTTGCCCATCACCGGAAAGAACAAGCGGCGTCAACGAAGCCCCCGGCTGAAGAGCAACTCAATGCCATGGCCGGCGTGGCCGAGGTGGAACACCGCCATGAAGCCGGTTATGCCGAGCACGTTGCCGGCCGCGAGCGCGGCGAGAGCGTCAGCGTGGGCGTGAATTTCGCTGATAAGGCCATGCAGCAGCGCTACGGCGTGCAGGAAAACTACCAGTCCGTTGTGTACGATGAGCAAACCAAAGAGCGCAAAGTGCAGAAAGACCTTGCCGCCGACCTGCTGTCACAGGATTACGGCCGGCAGTTGCGGGAGGAGTCTGCGAAGTTCGACCGCGAGCTTGCCGCCAAGAAGTTCAAGAAAACACCCGATCAAGTTACCGACCAGGATATCAAAAAGGTCACCGACGTGGATCGCCAGAAGGAGTACCAGGCGCGGTACCGGGCAGGTGAGGTTTCGGGAGCTGACCAGAGCTACGCCGACCGCGTGGTGGCGAACATGGCCGAGCAGGAATTTAAGGCCGGCAACAAGGGCAACCGCGTGTCCGAGGTCAAAGACGACGCCGGCAAAACCGTCGGGTACCGTTACCGCGATGCCGCCGAACAAGAATTTCTGGAGGGTAACAAAGACAACCGCGTGGAAGAGGTCAAAGAAGTGGTGCGGGATAAGGACGGTAACATTATCGGACATGGGCCAAAGACGGTCGGGTACAAGTACCGCGATGAAAGTGTGTATGACGATCCTGATGTGCAAAAGCGTGACGTGCTCGCCCAACAGCGTGCCGGTGCGCTGCGGTACATGTATTCCGGGCAAGGCATTGACGAGCGCCAGAAGCTGTTCAAGGGGTCGCTTGACCGCACGAAATCCATTTCCCTCCACAACAACGCCGCGTTTGGCGAGGGCATTCCCGGCCGGCTGAAGCAGCGGCGCCATGAGGTCGGCCATACCTGGGCCGGGCAGCTCAACGACGAGCAGCGCGAGCAATTCTTCCAAACGCTGGACGCCGCGCAGAAGGATGTGTGGCAGCGCGACGGAGCGGAAGAGTATCTGGCCGATGCGCTGGGCCGCAATGACGGGCGGCACAAGATGAATGATGATACGCGCGAATTCCTTAACGGGTTGCAGGTGCGCGATATTAAGACCAATAAGATGGTTCAAGGCGCGCGCTACCGTGGACGCAAGCGTCCGGCGGGTGCACCGTCCGCTACCCCCGAGGAGGTGGTTGAGGAACGCGTCGAACAGCAGCAGCTCGAGGAAGAGCCGGTCACCCCCAAAGAACTGGAAAGGATCGAGCGGGCGCGCGAGAAGGAAGGCGAGCCGCTGGTCGCGGCAGAAGCGCTGGTCAAACAGCGCGTGACCCAGGCGTCGGCACATCAGACGGCGATGAACCAGGCGCGGGATGCTGAGACGCAGGCCGATGCCGACGTGACGACCGCTAATGGCGAGGTAACGCAATTAGAAAATGAGCGCAAGCGGCTCGAAGGCGAATGGAATAGCCATCGGGATGCCGCGAGCGCGTGGCAAGCCAAGGTGGCGGATGAAACCGATCCGATAAAGAAGGAGGAATACCGGAGACGGGCGCAAGCGGAGAATACGGCGTGGCACAAGATCGGGGAAGAGACGGCGCCGGCGCTTGATCAGAAAATTGCTGCGGCGCGTAAGCAGGTTCGGTCGAAAGAAGACCTGCGGGATAAGGCCGGGAAACAGACGGAGCGGCTTGCCCAGCAAGGGAAGGCCGAAGAGGCGCAATTCCAGAAGCAGCTGGGCAAGTTTACCAATCGGATGACCCCCGAGCAGCTGTCCGAGTTTGAAAACAAGGTGGTGCCGGCTACCATTCAGGCGGAGCTGGGAAAACCGGTCACCGAGCAGGAACAGAAAGTGCAGTCGCAGGTTTCCAACGTGGACAGCGCCAGGTTAGAGTTGCAGAATGCTGAAGTTGTTCTGCAAGGTTTTGGTGTGAATGCAACGGATGAGGCGGCGGTTGCGCGAGCCGTGGCCGAAGGCGAGGCCAAGGAACAAGAGCGCGACGCGCACCTGGCTGACCAGAATGCGGCCGCGAAGCGTGTGCGGCAGTACCAGCAGAATCCTGAATTCGCCGAGAAACAACTGGCGTATGAGGAAGCCCGGGAAGAGGAGGAAAAAGAAGGCAAGCTCGCTGATGCGGCAGAAGCATCAGTATCGCCTCGGCTGCGTAATCTTGACGACCAAATTAATGAACAGGACGAAGTAATCACCTCACGACAAACGGAACTGCGGGGTGCGCAAACCGGCCTCACGGCGGCAGCGGGCGAAGTGGATGCGCTGGTCAAACAGCGCAATGCGCTGACCCAAGAGAGCGATCAGCACTGGGCCAAACAGAAAGCGGCGGTTAAGCGCGTGCTGGCGGCCAAAGAGGGCGGCAATGCGCTGGCTGAAGCGCAGGCGAGAGCCGAAGCCGCGAAAGAGCAGCAGCTCGCCGAGGAAGCCGAGCGAAAGATTCCGAAAGGCCAGGTACAGGCGCTCGACCAGCGGATTGCGGAAAAAACCGAAGCGCTTACCACACACCGGACCCAGGCCGCGGCAGCGCAGTCAAACCTTGAGTCCGCCAAGAGCGAGCGGCAGCGGCTGGTTACCGAGCGTGAAGCAACGGGTGAAGAATACCGGCAGCATGCGGCCAAACGGGATACCGCCAGTCAACGGCGGACGCAACTGGAGCGCGATCCGCTGCTGGTGGCTGAAGCAAAAGCCCGGGCGGAAGCAGAGGAAGCGCGGCGCCGGGCGCGCGTTGCGGAGAGTGAAATTCCCAAAGAGAAAGTGGCAGCGGCTCGTGACGTGCAGCACAAGCGTCAGGCGCTGGCGCACGAGGAAGGCTTGCTTGCCGGAGACCAGCAGACCCTGGAAGACCGCCGGACTCAGCAGCGTGGTAGTACTGATGCAGTGGGTCAAGGCGTCGAGGTCGCCGCCCGAAAGAATGTTGCTGACGTGATACATAAGCGGACGGTCGTGGAAGAGCAGAAGGAAGCCGCCAAACCTGAGAACGTGCTGGCCCGCGCTGAGCACGAATTGGGGGCGGCGAATAACATGTTGAAGAGATTTGAAACTGCGGAAGCGAAATACGCCGGGGAGGCTGAAATGCACCGGACCAAACTGAAATCCCTTGCCGATAAGGGGTATGACAAGGATTCGCTTGTCAAGCTTCGCAAGCAGATGACTGCCGAGGGTGACCAGCACCGCGCCAATGAGACTGCCGCGACCAAACGCGCCAAGACCGCTCATGATATCGGGGATACCTCGGGTGAGGCAAGGGCATTAGCCGATGCCGCGCGCGAGCGTGGCTTGGCTGGCCAAAGCGACGGAAAGATCCGAGGTGAGCTTGTAAGGCTTGACGGGTATATCCGTGAAGCCGAAGCGGAAGAACAGCAACTTAAGGATGCTGAAGAAGGTCAGAAAGAGGCGCAAGGGAATGTCGCCAAACAGCGGAAGGTGGTCGCCCAAAGCCAGGCGGTCGTTGATAAGTTAAAACCAGGTGCGCCGCGGCCGAGTCAAACTGAGGCGGTGTTGGCAAAGGCCTATGCCCAGTTCCAGGCGGTCAAAGAGAGCGGTCCTGCCCGTGTTGCCGAAGCTGAAAAAGCCATCGAGAAGCAGAAGGGGCGGGTCGTGCTTGCCCAGCAGAATCGCGATGAACACGCGAAAAAGCGCGATGCCGCCCAGCGCGACATGCATGAGTTAAATAAGAAGGCGAGAGCCGCCGGTAATACGGCCGAGGGTCGGCAGGCTGCGACCGATGCGCAGGAGAAAAAGAAGGAGTACGATGCCGAGTCTGCACAAGTGCAGACGTGGGGAGGGATGGTGGCGGAAGAGCAGCGCAAGGTGGCCGATGCCGAAGCCGATTATGGGAAAACCGTACGGGAAATATCGCAGTCGTCGGAGGTATTGGGTGAGACGATTCGTGCGATGGCCCGCGATCTTTCGGATGCGGACATTTCCGCATTGATCACCAAGGCACAGGGGGATGTGGACGCAAACAACGCGGCGGCCAGGCAGCACGCCGAGGTGCCG
>JAQTQO010000002.1 GCA_028712155.1 Patescibacteria group bacterium
GTTCAGACGTGTGCTCTTCCGATCTCTATATCATCACGATCATTAAGGGGTTTTGGCAAAAAATTGCAGGTCGATTTGCCTACCCAAACCTGATCACTTAATCACACATATAACCACCACTCATATGAAAAAAGCACTCAGCTACTTTTCCGCGATACTGCTGGTCATCAGCAGCAGCGGAATCCTAACGGTAGCACCCGCCTTAGCGAAACAAAAAGAAAACCACGCGGCTTTCGCTACATTGGCAAGCAACAACGGCCGGGGCAACGTAAAAGTTACGCTGTGTCACCTCGCGCATGAGGATGACGGGACGGAACAGCACACGATTACGGTTGCCACACCGGCGGTCAATGCTCACCTCGCGCATGGCGATACATTGGGAGCTTGCACGCAGCAAGATGATAATGAAGACGAGCATGACGATGATAACGAAACCGCTCCCGTCATCACCAACGTTACGGCCGCGTCAATCACCGCCACAAACGCCGTCATTACCTGGACCACGAACGAACCCGGCACGAGCCAGGTAACATACGCCGCGTTCACCGCCGGTGAATGGATCAGCCAAAAAACGGCCGGAGATGCGGCGCTGGTTACGGCGCATTCCGTCACCCTGACCGGACTCTCCGCATCCACCACCTACCGTTTCCGGGTCACGTCGAAAGACGCTGACGGGCACAAAGCCAGCTCAAGATACCTGACGTTCACGACCCTGCCGGTGGCGACTCAGGACACGACCGCCCCGGTGATCTCGGGGGTGAACGCCACGTCCACCACGCTGACATCCACGGTCATCAACTGGACAACGAACGAAGCGGCAAACGGCGTCGTCGAATATGCGGCCGGGCCGCTGGCGAGCACGACACCGGTATTGACGGTGTCGAGCGCCACCCTGGCGACCGCCCACTCCCTGTCGTTGACCGGGCTGACTGCCGACACGACCTACCACTACCGCGTCAAGTCGACGGATGCCGCCGGCAATACCGCAACGTCCGCGGAACTCACGTTCGCGACACGGGCAGTGCCGGACACGACCGCCCCGGTGATCTCGGGGGTCATCGCTACATCCACCACATCGGTGTCGAGCCGGATCCAATGGACCACCAACGAGCCTGCTTCAAGCGTGGTTGAATACGCCGCCGGCCCGCTGACCACGACGACGCCGCTCTTCACCGCCTCAAATAGCACGCTGGTCACCGCCCACGGATTGCTGTTGACGGGGTTGACGGCATCCACCACTTACCACTTCCGCGTCAAATCCACCGATGCCGCCGGTAACATTGCCACATCGGCGGAAATGACGTTTCACACGCCCGTCGCACCCGACACGACCGCCCCGGTAATCTCGGGGATCAGCGCGACCTCCACTACACCGACGTCCGCGGTCATCGGCTGGACCACCAATGAACCCGGAACCAGCCGCGTGACGTTTGCCACGGTTACCTTGGGGTCGGCGACCGTTGTCTGGAGCATCATGAGCAACGCGCTCGTGAGTGCGCACTCCGTTCTCATCAACGGTTTGACTGCTGCGACAAAATACTTCTTCACTGTAGCATCAACCGACTCGGACGGTAATACGGCGACCAGCCTTGAGCAAACATTCACGACTCTGCCGTAAGAGAATGGTATGCAAAAAATCGGCAGAAGCCCTCCTCTGCCGATTTTTTTATTGGAATTGATCAGGCGTTTCTCTGCCGCTTACGCTATGACGCGCAGTCCGATAGCATCTCGGGAGGAAAACCATACTCCGATAAACTGCAGGGAATCCCGCCGTTGCCGTCAAACACAATTTGCCATTTGCCGTCGACTTTGGCGGCCAGAAAATTTCCGCCGGGCGCGCCTTTCTCAAACCCGACGCTGCCGCGGGCATGGTTATCGGTCTCTTTTCCAATGGTGACCGTCAGCGTGGCCGCGTATTTGGGATACTTGGCAACGAGAAGTTTTTTAATTTCCGCACTCGCCCTGGAACATCGCGGCGGGCCATAGCAACCGCACTCGTCTTGCACCGGAGGGACTATCTCACCATCGTTACACCAACCCGGAACCGGCGGCGAATAAGCAGGGCACGTCGGAGAACAATTTTTCTCCGCATCACCTGCGCACGCACCAGCGACATATGATTGTACCAGCGTATTGCGGCAGGCCTCGCACGCATTCCCAAACGTCTCCTCAATTGGGTTGCACGGTGCTTTGATGCACTGGATCTGCACGATAGCGCAAACCGGGTCGTATTCCGTTGTGCACACCTCCGCCTTTCGCTGCTCCGGCGTACAGGTTTTTACCGTGCCATCGTCTGAGGGATTCAGCCCGGTGCACCGCCAGTTGATTTCTGCCGTCTTGGTGTCCTCGCCAACGACGCAAGCGGGGTTACACCCTTTACGTGTCGCATTGAGGTTGGCGTCAAACCACCAGGTTTTTGAACTTCCGTTGTAGTAGCCTGGCGCCAGGGATTCACCACCCTTGATGCAGGTTGCCTCCGCGATGGCCTTCGCTTCAGTTTCCGTCAGGCCGACGGACGACGGTTGAGGAGTTGGCGATACTAAGGGAGACGGCGTGGGGGTTGGCGTTGCCGAAGGTTGGCAACCCGCAAAAACGCCCAACGCGATAACAATCCCCGCGCCCGCCCAAATTTTCTTAAACATAGTTTTAAGCATTAAGATAAGTAACGGTAAGTTGAAGAACCGTGGCAAAACTCACCCACAAAAAATACGGGATATTCGCATACACCACCCATCGCACGCGCGGCCAGATGGAAGCGAGCGCCCACACCAACGTCAGGAGCACCAGGAGAATATCAAGGGCAACCAACGTATTATTCCGTAATCCGAACTGAATCGGGGTAAACGCGAAATTGAAAATGAGATTAAGGATGAACGGCAGTACGACGGACAGCGGAATTTTTTTCTTAAAAAACAGATACCCGACGTATCCGTAAGAAGCCGCGATCAGCACATAGAGCACCGTCCAAACCGGCCCGAACAACCAGCCCGGCGGCGCCCACGACGGCTTGATGAGTTGCTGGTACCAAAGGTATACCTCCACAGTATATATTTTTACCCACATTCATTCTCTACTGAATTTCTCATTATGTCAAAAAACCGAACCCTAATCACATTTCATCCTAATAAGAATACCCATCATGCAACGCTGCGATGATGGGTATTTGTCGAAATAACGCTCTGCGGTTGCCTACCCTATGGAGACTGAGCCGTACATGGCCAGTCTTTCCGATATGTAGTCCACACTGACCCTTGGCCGCATCGTATCGTACCAAAGGAATCTCACCCACCTTTCACCACGACTGAAATGGACCTCGGCGGCCGGAACCAATGTTGACGCCACTCGGGCGACCTCCTCAACGTCGATATCCGGACGACAGCTCACTTTAATTATCGCCGCAGTACGGGTCGTAAGACTTTGGTCTGTGGGCAATCCGTGCCTCCTTTCTGGCACTCGGCCGTAGCAGAGCGTTACTTTTAAGGTACACAATCGGGCTCCTATTATATGATACTTTACCCGATGATGCAAGTGCGGGCTAAAAATTTAAACGGCTGCGCCGTTCGTCGCATCGCCGGCAATAAAAAAATACCGACGCACGGGTCGGTATCACGGCAGGAAAACGTTGGAAAAGAACCCGGGAAATTGGCTGCTGACTAGCCGTGCAGCCAGCGGAACAACTGATACCCCACAACGATGACGAATCCCACGATTGCCGCGAGCGCACCGAGGGAAATCCGCGGGAAACGAACGCCTCGAGGGCGATCGGAAATCACGCGTCCCGAACGGCAGTTCGGGCATTCCCACGTATGGTGCCCATCTCGGGCGCTCCCTTCGATGCGATGCATCTCTGCACCGCATTCGTGACACGTCGGCAGCACTTGCGTTGCCATGTGTCTACCTCCTCAAACCATGGGACAATGTGCGGCTTTCCCGGTATCGTGCCACCACTCCGTATTCATGTCAAGGGAAAAAGATATTGCACGAGGCAAATATTTTTGCGAAAATTTACTCGGTGGCAACCGGAATTTTCCCGCATTTTGACTGCGCCGCTTCCGTTACGACGATGATATCGTCGATCTGGGGTTCCGTGACTACGAGCGTATCACCACTTTTGAGCGCCAGTGAAACAACCCGGCGGTGGGTCTGCGACACTTTTTCCACCCCACAGTTGCGAATAATTTGCAGGGCGTACTGCCACGCACGTTCCGTTCCCTGCACAAACGTCCTCCCGTCTACCGTCCGGCACTGCGGCGGGTTGGATTTCATGACAGAAAAACCGGCCATCACGCACGCGTCAAAATCTTGGATCTGCTGCATCAGCGCCATGCATTTTTCGTGGCTGGCCCAATCGCTTTTTGGCAGGCAGTCGGACAGCTGGCGGGCCAGGCTGTTGTCTCCCGGCACCGGATCCCACCGCACGCTGAGCGCGATGCGGTCGACCATTCCGTCGAGGTCAAAAGTTTTTCGTTCATCAACGCAGGCCTGGTTCTGTACGGCGTCATAAGCGCCGCAGTTCGGATACCGCAAAACAAAGCGGATGGAAACCAATTGGCCGAGCTTCGGCGTCGTGTACACGTAGGCAGCATACACGCTGCCGGCCGCCCCTTCGTTTTTTACGTCCACGCAATAAATGCGCTCTCCGATCGTCCGCTGCGTGACGATTTCGTCCAGACTATTCACGTTTGACGGCGTCTCGGCGCAGGAAAATGTTTTGGGCGCGATACCGACGGTCGGCGGCCATTCCTGCGTCGCGATAAATTCCGTGGGCAATTTTTCGGGATATTGGAATTCGACGCCGTCGGCAGCGGACGTTTTCCAGTCCTCGGCCGTTTGCGGCGCAAGGATGACCGTCGCAATGCGCCAAACATTTCCGAACTTAATTACGGTGAGTTGCAGCGCCCGGGTCGCAACGATTTTACCCTGCGCTTCTTCCTGGCTGGTCACTTCGATGATCTTTCCGCTCACCTCATACGCGCCGGAACCAAACTGCTGCACGCTGCCAATCTCGATCCGGTCCGGCCAGGGGCTGGACGTCAGCCGGCCCAGGGCTTTCGACGGATCGCTCTTCCACTCCTCCAGGAGACTTGGGGCAAGATACTCCTGGTAATACTGACCGATGTCCTGCGCCGCGGTCGGCGACTGCAGCGAAACGTTCTTGAGCGTCCGCCCGAAGTTGGTCACCAGCGTCCGTACCGTGGCTTCATCAGCCCGTGGATTATCCATGCTCTTTGGCGTCCGAAAAAAATACAGGCCAGCCCCTGCGGCCGCCACTATTACGATACACGCGACCAAAACAGTTTTCTTCATAGACCGTGCATAGGTATTTTATGCGCTTCGTTTTCTCTGCCAATTCAGAAGGAACATTATCCCAATGGCAAAGGCTGGCCCGGCGATGATCAGCGAATACGACACCATATACCATGCAAACGGATTTTTTACGGCCGCCAGTACCATCATGGCCACGTACAACAGCCCCGCGAGAATAAAGGCAACCCCGCCCACGATTTCATACTTCCAGGCCACCAGTACGACCGCCAGCAGCACGAGGGTCGGAATGTTATGCATGAAAAAGGCCAAGGCGGTTCCCCAAAAACCGTACCCTTGCCCGAACACATCGAGCGAAAACAACGCGATGAACGCGGTGAACAAAATCGAAACGATTCGCGGAGTCCAGTAAATGAGCGCGGGAATAGTTTTTTTCATACCTGCATGCCCATGATGGCGCAATATGCGGCATCAAAGATTATTGGCGCGGCTCATGGCTTTACACCATGAACCGCGAAAACCTCGCGGATCTTTACAAAAAACTCGCCCAAAAGAAACCCGCACCGATCAGAAAAATTACTCCGCCCCAAACCACCTGCCCGCCCTTGAACATCTGAGCTTTTTTGTTGACCCGTTCAGGAAAGCCGACTTTTTCAATGCCTTTGAATAAGGTAACCCAGCCTAAAATGGTAACTGCTACCCGCCAGTCCGCCACCCAGACATTATGAGCGACCACGGTAGCCAAGCCCAACAGAAAAGTAATATACCCGGTAGATATCGTGATGGTTTTATCTTCGGTATACTCGATAATCCGGCCCAACAACTTTGCGCCAATAGACATCGCGCCGAGGATCATAAATAGACTGCCCCAGAATCTTGCCAAAAATATTGAAATTTCCATAAATTTTTTCAAAAATAATTTGTGCCCACTGCACTTTTATTGTACCAAAAAATCGCCGGGTTGGCGATTTCCGCCGGTTCCCCCCTCCGGTCTGGAACCTCATTCGAGTAAGTGTTCAGGGCTTTTTCTGAAGCGGGTTTTGACGGGAGTCGGTCTTGTTTATTGAAGCCGGAAAATCGGCGGTTGACATTTATTAAATTCCTTGTGATAATGGTACGTTGTTGGATGTTCCAGAAACTGTCTGGCTAATATGAGCCAGATATCCAATAAACCAGCACCGCGACCCAGAAAACCGCGGGGCACAACCACAAAAAGGGTACCGGGTACCGTAATCCCCCTAAAAGGAGGTGTACATTGAAACACACGTTGGAAAAGGTGCAGCGAATTTTTCTTGTCACCCATGCGGAGCAGTTGGGTGACAGCTCGGGTAACTGGATCCCGGATCCCGGCATGACCGAAGTGGGCAGGAGAGTGGTGGCACAGTTGAAACGGCCATTGGAGATGTGTCTCAATGGCAAGCCGCCGACTGCCGTGTTCGCAGGCACCGGAAGGCGCCATTGGGAGGTGACCCAGATACTTGGCTTGAAAGTCGAGCGAGTTAAATTCTGCAGCATATTCGGCGAAGCTGCCATCCTCATCAACCCCTTCCAGCCCCACAAGAAAGTACTGCTCAGTCATGGGCTTATCATCGACTGGGACCAGTACCTGCATACCACTTACCGCAAGGCGCTGGCGCGCGAGGCGATTCTCGGCTTGCCGGATGGAAGTGTCATCTGCGGGGACCAGTCCCTGCTCGGGCAGCTCAACCATGCTCGCGAGCAGCGCCGTGGCGGGGCACTCTTCCAGCTTACCGTCCATCCGGGTTCCGAACGGATCGACATCAAGGCGAAGCACTTCGGCGAATTATTCCCCGCCAAGGAAGAAGAAACCGAAGACTGACTTCATCGCACGCGTACCCTAGACACGAACCACCGGCACGGGAAACTCCCACGCCGGTATTTTTTTATCTCACATCATTTGCGCATTTACGAGTTTAACAAGTACGTGCACCACTTCACCTCGGGCAGGCGATTGCCGCGTTAGTCCCGTCGGCGGGATCCCGCTTTAGCGGTGACCAACATCGGGCTCTGCCTACAAATTTAATGGAATACAAAAAACCTCTCACCTGCTCCGGGGGTGGGATTCTCCGCCCAAGGCGGATGCGGCAGAACCCACCCACCTTCGCCAATGGCTACGGTGGACAGGCGACCAACGCGTTAATCCGCCCTGGGCGGACTCTGCCGATAGACTCTACACAATACAAAAACCTCTCTCCTGCTCCGAGGGACGGACGACGTTAGAACCTGTTTAAGGCGTCTTATCTGTGTTTTTTAGGTTATGAGTACTCATATTCACAATTATTTGAATAATCAAAAGTCCAAGCATAATAGCTCCTCCTATTTGGGAATAGTTTTTCCAGACCATCACCACAAACCCATAATTCATCGCATAATATAGTGCCAAGTAAGGTATCGCCGGTTTCCAATGCTTTTTCAAATTTTCACGGAAAGGAATCTTCAAAATAAAATCATACAAAAACTCCAAGGCCAAGAATGCTAAAAATATCCCCAGAAAAACAGTGTATCGCACCGTTTTATGTTCTTGTTGAACCAAAAGAATTCCATAGACAGCCGGAATTGCCAAAATAAAATAAAATTTCCCAACTTTTTTCAAAGTGGCCATTTTTTCCCGAATCAAAAAAATGTAAATTAAAAATAGATTATTTACAATCCCAAGTATAAAAAATAATTCTTCTAACATAAATTGTATTTTTAATCTTTATAATATTCTACCAAAAAAACGCCAAAATAAATAGGCGGGTATTTTTGCTCCGGGGGTGGCCCCGTCGGATGACGGGGGTGCCATTGCTTTTATCTAAAAAAAGAGAGGTGGTAAACTCCGGGGGTGGGACTCGAACCCACAACCGTCGCGTTAACAGCGCGCTGCTCTGCCGTTGAGCTACCCCGGAGTTTACCACCTCTCAATATACTTTCAATCAAAAAGTTCGTTTCTCTTTCCCTCTTCGCATCGCCGTTGGCGGGACTCTGCCATTGTCCTCCCTAGGCGGATCCGCCTGGGGCGGAAGCTACCCCGGAGCACGAGAGAGGTTTGCCTCGCGCACCTTAATTTGCAGATTATAAAAAATACTTTCGCCCTGCCAATGCAAACGATCTTTACCACCGAGGCGAAGCAAGAACTGCCCGTTCCATTCAGTAATCCTTTAATTTCGCGGAATCGGCGTGCTTGGAAATTTTCTCCAGCGCCTTGGCTTCGATCTGCCGGATGCGCTCGCGCGTCACGTCGAATTCCTTACCGACTTCTTCCAGCGTGTGCGACACGCCGTCGAGCAACCCGAACCGCATTTCCAGAATCTTTTGCTCGCGCGGCGTCAGATCCTTGATGACCTTTCCGACGTACTCGCGCAACAGCTGCAGGGCCGCCACGCGGTCGGGCGTAACCGTTTTGACGTCTTCGATGAAGTCTTCCAGGGTACTGTCCTCGTCGTCTTCGCCCACGGACGTTTCAATGGAAATGGTTTCTTGAGAAATCTTAATGATATGGTGGATTTTGTCAATGTCTTCACCCATTTCGGCCGCGATCTCTTCCGGCAGCGGCTCGCGTCCGAGGTCCTGGATCAGCTGGCGCTCGACCTGCTTAAACTTGTTGATGGTCTCCACCATGTGCACGGGAATGCGGATGGTGCGCGACTGATCCGCCAGCGCCCGGGTGATGGCCTGGCGAATCCACCAGGTCGCGTAGGTGGAAAACTTGTACCCCTTGCGGTAGTCAAATTTTTCCACCGCGCGGAACAGGCCGATGTTGCCCTCTTGGATCAAATCGAGCAGCGACAGCGATTTGCCGGTAAAACGTTTGGCGATGGACACCACCAGCCGGAGGTTGGCCTCAATCAGGCGGCGCTTG
This sequence comes from Patescibacteria group bacterium, assembly GCA_028712155.1. Lineage (GTDB taxonomy): Bacteria > Patescibacteriota > Patescibacteriia > Buchananbacterales > GWA2-38-13 > VMFR01. Next base: position 9,128 of record JAQTQO010000002.1, read on the forward strand.
GCTTCCTGGTCATTGCGCTCGGAGCGCTTGGCCAACGCGATCTCCTCGTCGGGTTTGAGCAGCGGCACTTTGCCGATCTCGCGCAGGTACATCTGGATCGAATCGGACGACACGTCGCCGATATCAATCCGCTTCTTGCCGCCGGCCTTAATGCCGATCTTCTCGAACAGCTGGTCGGGTTTTCCGGTTTTATCCAGGTACCCGCCCTCCAATTCGACGATCTGCACGCCCATCTTATCCAAATCTTCCAGCAATTGCTCGTAATCCGATAAATACTCCTCGACTTCGGGGAATGCTTTCAGCACCTCGGCTTCGGTGATGAACCCGCGTTGCCGTCCGGTGCGCTTGAGCTGCTCGATCACCCGCGGGTCAAATTCCACTTTTTCGCGCGGCACCGGCTTGGTGGCGTGCGCAACGGCCCGCTTGCGTGCCCCGCGGCTGCGGCGCGCCGACGTTTTGGCTGTTGATTTCTTCTGCGCAACCATACGATAAAAAAGCTTCCTACCTTATGATACGGAAGGTTACCGGCGCCCGGTGAAAAATTTTAACCGCGTTACCACGGGAAAATCCGCAATACTTCCGGCAAATACCGCTCCCCTATTATAATAAACTTCCGCGGAGATGTAAAGTGAGACTACCGCTACTGCTGCAACAGCCGCAACTGGTTGAGGAGTTCGCAAAACTGGCGGGACAGGCGATCCACATCTTCGGCCCGTGCCTGCTGCTCGGCGCGCTCCAATTCTCCCTGGACATCCTTGAGCTGCCGGCGCAGGTGCTCCCGGCGCAGATCCGTACAGATGGTGACAATTTCTTTGGCAATGGTCGCCGCATCAAATTCCGCGAAGTCCCGCTCGGCCAGCATCGTTAACATGTCAACCGCCTGGATCAATTCCGCCGCCTGTTCAACATCGGATTGCTGCAGCCACGCCTGGAAATCCTTGGCAGACCGGATGGCATCCTCGCCGCGCTCGCCGTGGTAGACCGCCAGGTGGCGGTAGAGGTGGCCGTGTGTCGGATCGTGCAGCTGGTCGGGCCCCAGCCACTGCAACGCCACCGCGACGTGTATGGGCCGGTGCAAAAGCAGCGCCACGAGCTGTTCCTCCAGCAGCTGCCAACGCGCGCGCGGCGCCGCCGGGACAGACGACGGAGTTTCTTTAACCGCTTGCGACTTACGCAGTTTCTGCAGATCCTCTCGCAGAATCTGTTCGGGGACGTCAACCGAATTGGCGAGCCGCTGCAGCCAGTGCGCCTGTTCCACCGCGTTGCCCAATTTCCCGATGACGGTAATCAGCGTCTGCACCGCGCGCTTTTTGTTCGCCGCGGTGGTTTTTGGATAGCGCTCAAACGTCTTGGTGAAACAATACTCCATGAAATCCACCGCGGAGTTTACGGCCGCCTGCCACGCCGCCGGGTCTTTCCGCACGCATTCGTCGGGGTCTTTGCCGAACGGCAGTGTGATGACTTTGACGTTGCATTCGGCGTTGAGCACCAGATCGATGCCGCGCCAGGCCGCGGCAGCGCCGGCCGGATCCATATCAAAGGCGATGGAGAAATTCGTGGTGTAACGCTTCAGTAATTTCACCTGATCGGGCGTGAGCGCCGTACCGGATACCGCCACGACATTTTTCACTCCCGCTTCCCACGACGCCAGCGCATCCATATACCCTTCCACGAGCACCGCGCTATCGGCGGTGCGGATTTCAGACTTGGCGCGCTGGAGGTTGAACAGGATGACGCCCTTGTTGTAAATGGGGGTCTGCGGCGTATTGATGTATTTGGCGCCGGCTTCCTTCGGGTCGAGCGTCCGTCCGCCAAATCCCACCACCCGGCCGTGCGGGTCGTGGATGGGAAACATCAGCCGGTTGCGGAACCGGTCGTAGAAACCAGACCCGCGCTCTTTTTTCACCAATAGCCCCGCTTCAAAAATTTTCTCATCGGCAAATCCCTTACTGCGAAGGTAGCGGCCGGTCGCGTCCCAGCTGTCCGGCGCAAACCCCAGGCCGAACGTCTCGACTGCGGCCTGGCTGATGCCCCGCTTGGCAATGTATCCGCGCACCGCCGCACCCGCCGGCGATGATAACGCCTGGCTCCAGTAATCCGCCGCCGCTCCGGTGATTTCCAGCAAAGAATTGCGATGGCTGGTGATGCGGGGGTCAGTTCTCCGCAGCGTCACACCGGCTTTTTGCGCCAGCAGCTTGAGCGCGTCGGGAAAATCCAGCCCCTCCATCTTCATGACGAAACTGAACACGTCCCCTCCCTCCGAACAGCCAAAACAGCGCCAGGTCTGCCGGTCGCGCGACACCATAAAGGAAGGCGTCTTTTCCGTATGGAACGGGCAGAGCGCCTTGTGGTTGACTCCGGCGGGCTTGAGCGTCACGTACTCGCCAATGATATCCACGATGTCCAGCCGGGATTTGATTTCATCTTTCGGGTCGAGCATAGATAGCAATTTTCCGCGTACCCATTGTACGCCAACCCCGCTTATCCAGCAATCGGTTGACCAAAGCCGATTTTGTTGATTTAATAGTGGAATGCCAAGCCTGATTTTTTGGCTGGCAGCCAGGGACTACGGAGAGGTCGCATAGTGGCCTAGTGCGCCTGCTTGGAGAGCAGGTATACCGCAAGGTATCGCGGGTTCGAATCCCGCCCTCTCCGTTTGCTGTCAGTACCACAATCGCATTTGGGGTAGTGACAGAAAATTTAAGGTTGGATTCGAACCGGCAGAGAGGTCTAGGAAATGGTCCGTCTTTCGCAGTAGCTGTCGCTACAGCTACGGAGGATTGAGATATCGAGTGGATATTATTGGAAAAATATCTATGGAAATGACAAAGCGTAGAAAAATATTTGATACTAACTAATTGGAAAAAAATAGACCAGCAATTTAATTCACACAAACATCATTTGTATATTTTGTGTATATGGAAAGAATATATATTATACCAAGGCCAAAAATTTTCGAAGAGAAACATCTAGTAAATATTGTGGAGTATCGAAAATATGTCGCTGAAGGTTGGAGGCCCAAAAATCGGAGAGCGAAAAAAAATCTCATTTTACAAAAGAAACGAAAACCGTGGCAACTCTTCGAAGATCAAGTCTTTTTGTTTTTTAAGGATGCCCTTAAATTCCCATTTGTTGAAAAGGGGAAACATTATGGACGAAGCCAGGTTGACATTGCGGCAGGGATTGATGACATTCTTCTAATAATTGACTGCAAAACCAAAGAGGAACCGGGTCCAAAAAATTTGCACACCTACATTACTGCGCACGCTGGTAAACAAGGAACAATAAAAAATTATATCCACCAACAGTTTGGAAAAAAATATAAACACATACAGTTCATATTAGTCGTGAAGGATATTGATTACTCGGAGAGGGATGTTCAATACGCAAAGGAAAGTAATGTATACCTGTGGGGAGAACGATATTTTGAAATTATTGAATATTTGTATCAGATCATTGGACCAGAAAGTCGATACTATTTTTTGAAAGAACTTGCGGTTGGTGATATGCCAATAAAAGACGGTTCTGGTAGATATTTTGAGTGCCCATCCCTCATGGTTCAGCATAATAGTATTCGGATCTACAATTTTTTTATCGAGGCAACCAAGCTTCTTAAATTGGCATATGTAGCCAACTTGGACCGTGGGACTAAATATTTCTATCAAAGACTGGTCAATAAAAGTCGTCTCCAGGAGATCGGGCAATTTATAGAACAAAATGGCACGTTTAAAAATTGCATAATCGTTTCATTTGAAAATAGACCCCCTCGACCAAAAATTATTAAATCGTATAAATCAGAAGATGATAATCAAATTAACATCGTTCATTTAAAAATTAAAAAAATATATCTAAGTCTCTGGATTATTGACGGACAGCATAGACTATACGGTTTCGCCCGCGTCAGCGACATGCTCAAAAAAAATTTATTGCCAGTTGTTGCGATTGAGGATGCTGACAAATCCGAACAAGCCAGAACTTTCGTAGATATAAACCAAAAGCAAAAACCAGTTGATTCTAGTTTGCTCTGGGTGCTATTTGACCAATTGCGATCAGACCGAGAGGAGGGGGCTATATCACGACTAGTTAAGCGCCTAGCGAATTCTGGTATATTTTACGGAAAAATTTATATTCCCGGGACTTCAAGAAGGCGGAGAAAAAATTACACAATTTTCTTTAGTAACTTTTGTAAAGGTATTCTCGACCGCAACATTATTGATGCCAAAGATAATAATAGTCTATATCGCCTATTGGGAAAAAACGGATACAATGGCGGAGATATTGATAAAGTTGCTAATGAGCTTGAAAAATATTTTCGTCTGCTGTGCGCTGTGTCGAAAAGCACACGTCATCCCAAATGGATCAACGGATTTATCCTTACGAATAATGGATTGAACGTATTTTTAAGGGTCTTCGCACGCTGCTTGATTCATTGTCGTGGGGTAATTCATCTCAAAGAATGGAATACATTATTGAGGGCACCCCTAAAGCAATTTTTTTATGAAAATTATGAAAAAATTGACGAACTTCGGCGCAAAACAAGTAGTGAGGGCACTCGTGAAGATTTGGCATACACGATTATCGGGCTCATAAATAGATCCGACCCGTCAGGATTATTCGCGCAAGAGTACATTTTGCGAAAGAACCACAACGTCACAGAAACCGACACATACAAGGTTTACGAATCTCTAGAAAAAAACTTGAGAAAACTATTAAAAGTACATTTAGGGAAAATATCCACAAACTGGTGGAAGGAACGGCTACCTGAAGACGTCCGAGAGCGCGCCGAGGAAGCACATCGCAAGGGTAATAATCCTAACCCCTTTATCATTACGCAACCGAGAAATGTAATAGAATGCCTTGATTTCATGGATTACCCAAAAATATTTACAAGAGGAGATAATTGGCGCGATATCTTCAAAGAAATTTTTTGTGACGAAGAAGTGCTGCGGACGTGGTTTAAAGAGTTGAAACCAATTCGCAATAAAATTGCACACCCAGCTAATATGAGCACTGATGAAAAATCTAAGTTCTTAGAAAACTGTGAAAAACTGAATAAAATCATCGAGCAAAAAATATAGCTTTTACCTTCCCATAACAGTACAATAAAGTTACTACGACGCCCGGCTAACGAACCGGGCGTTTTTATATCTTCACAAAAACTTCACAAAAAAAGTGCACACTGGGATTACCGAAATTTCAAAAAACCATTAGTCTGGGCGAAGTATGAAAAAAACAAGGAAAGGCGCCGCTCCCCGCCAACCAAAACCTCGTCCGCGCGCCAACGAAGCGGAGGGGGAAAGCGCCGTACTCGCGGCGATCGCCACGATGCCGGAACCGGATCGCACCATAGGCGTGCGGCTACATACTATCATCAGGGCCAGTGCGCCGGCTCTCTTGCCAAGACTGTGGTACAGCATGCCCGCGTATGCCAACAAGGACGGCAAGATCGTTTGCTTCTTCCAGAGCACGCAGAGGTTTCATACGAGGTACGCGACTCTGGGCTTCATGCACGAAGCGAATCTCGACGAAGGAGCCATGTGGCCGGTCGCCTTTGCGCTGAAGGATTTGACCGCCGCCGAAGGGGTAACGATAGCCGCGCTCGTGAAGAAGGCGGTGAGCTGATTACCAAGCCTTGCTGAGGAAAGATACTTTGTCTTTCTGCTAATGAGTAGGTATAATATTTCTAGAAGTGTATGAACACTACCAATAAAATCGTTACTGTTCTTGTTGTCGCGGCCATTGCCGTCGCTACAATGGTGATTGCACTCAACATCCAGAACGGACCAGCGATGCAACCGCAGCCGAGCCCGACACCGACGGCGTCAGTAACGCCAATTTCATCACCAACACCGACACCAGCCACCGGCGTGGAATACCGCAACACCGAGTATGGTTTCAGTTTCCCGCTGCCGGAGAGCTGGCGCGGGCACACCATTGTCGAAGAAACCTGGCAGGGAGCCACATCCACAGATAGTGGCGAAAAGGTAGTCGAGCACGGCCCGCAGTTGAGCATCCGGCATCCGCTGTGGACGGATGAAAACCCGCGGCAGGATATCCCGATTATGATTTTCACGCTCGCGCAATGGGACGCCCTGCAGCAGGATAAATTCCACATCGGCGCGGCGCCGATCGGTCCCAGCGAACTTGGCCGCAACGCGACGTACGTGTTTGCACTTCCGGCGCGGTACAACTACGCGTACCCGACCGGATACGAAGAGGTAGACCAGATTCTCCAGAGCAAACCGCTTCACGCGTTCTGACAAGGTAACAAGCCTACACAAAACTCTTCGTATGTATCCAGCTTCTAGTAAAGGATTGAACCGAGAAACGGACGAGGCCGTTTACTTTTTTACCCCCACCTTTGCGCCATTGGATAATTTTTCTGCACATACGGTTCGCGTTTGGGGCAAAACATTCCCTACAGCGGAACACGCGTTCCAGTGGAAAAAATTTTCATCTTCGCATGATGACGTGGCTGAAAAAATTCTGCTGGCGGAAAGTCCGCATGCAGTAAAAAGAATTTCCGACCAATACAAAAGTGCCGTACCTTTTTCCTGGATCGACGAACGAACTGTCGTAATGGAACAAATACTTCGATCCAAAGCCGAACAGCACGAAGATGTCCGCGACGCGCTGAAAAGAACTGGAATAAGGACAATTATTGAAAATTCTCCAGTCGACAATTTTTGGGGCATCGGACCGGATAAAAAAGGAGAAAACGCGGTGGGAAAAATCTGGATGAAAATACGCGATGAGATTCTATCAAATCGTCATATTAATTTGTAATTTATGGAGGTGATTTTATGTTGCACGAAGACCGTGAAAATTTATCCGACCGCACCCAAAACCTCAAGCGGGCGATCGACTCCCTGACGGAAGAACTGACCGCCGTGGACTGGTACAACCAGCGCGCGGACGCCACCACCGACGACAATTTGAAAAAAATTCTCCTGCATAACGCCAACGAGGAGAAAGAACACGCCGCCATGCTGCTCGAATGGATTCGCCAACACGACGAGGGTTTTGCCAAGGAACTCAAACAATACCTTTTTGCCAAAGGCGCTGACATCGCCAATCTGGAAAAGGTCTAGTGCGTATGCCGCGCGGTCAAACACACAGCGTCGAGTGCCGGCTTTACCGGAAACTGGACGACAATTTTGTGCAGTGCCAAACCTGCCGTCATGCCTGTAAAATCAGGGATGGCAGCGTCGGTGTGTGCGGCGTGCGCCAGAACATCGGCGGCCGGCTGCAGCTTTTGGTGTACGGTAAAGTCGCCGCTATGCACGTTGACCCGATCGAGAAAAAACCGCTGTTTCATTTTCTCCCCGGCAGTTCGACATTTTCATTCGGGACGCTGGGCTGCAATTTCCGCTGCGACAACTGCCACAACGCCGAACTTTCGCAGATGTCCAACGCGAAAGGCCGCGTCAAGGATTACGCCAAGCTGTCTTGGGGCGAGTCAGTCTCGCCGGCAGAAATCGTCGCCAGCGCCCAGGCGACGCAGTGCCAGAGTATCGCCTATACCTACAACGAGCCGACGGTTTTTTTCGAGTACGCCCTCGACACCATGCAGCTGGCCCGGAAAGCGGGTTTGAAAAATGTCTGGGTGTCCAACGGCTACATGTCGTCGCAAACGCTTGATGCGATCATCCCCTACCTGGACGCCGTCAACGTGGACATCAAATCCGGGGACGAATCGTTCTACCAAAAAAGCTGCGGCGGCAAACTCCAAGCGATCCTGGAAAACTGCCAACACCTGGTCAGAGAGAAAATCTGGCTTGAGATCACCACCCTGGTGATCCCGACGCTCTCGGACGGCGCGGAAACGCTTGCCAAAGTCGCCGCGTTCATCGCCAAAGAGCTTGGCGATTTCGTACCCTGGCACGTGAGCGCGTTCTCCGGCGCCATCTCATGGAAACTACAGGACCTGCCGGATACGCCGGTCAAAACGATTCAGCGCGCCTACCGCATCGGCCAGGACGCGGGACTCGAATACGTCTACGCCGGCAATGTGTGGGACCGCGATACCGAGAGCACCCGCTGCCCGCAGTGCGGTAAGATGGTCATCGAGCGCTCCGGCTATCAGGTCACGCGGCACGACCGCGACGGCGCGTGCCCGGGCTGCAAGACCGTACTTGCCGGTGTCTACCATTGATTGTCTCGCGCCGCACTCTGCCCGCACCCGCCGCATCCCTTCGATGAGATGCGGTTTTGTATCCTGTGCCGTTTCTCCCACGGTGCAAAAGATGGTACAATCTCAGTGTTAAATTAGGCGTGTGTATGAAAGGTAAAACGAAACCGCGCGGGGAAAATATCGAGGAACTGTTGCGCTCCTTCAATGAGCTGGCCGTCGAAAAGGCGCTCGCGAAACTGGAGACGACGGCCACCGGCTTGACGGAAAAAGAAGTCAAACGGCGCCGCGCGATATGGGGTGAGAATGAAGTAATTTCCCGCAAACGCGCCGGCATTTTCCGCGAGCTCGCCGGGCGTTTCGCCAGCCCGCTGGTCATCACGCTATTGGTGGTGGCCGGCTTGTCGTTTTTTTTGGGTGAAAAAATCAGCGCCGTCATCGTCATCATGATGGCGGTCTTGAGCGTCATCCTAACCTTTGTGCAGGAGCACAAAGCCGAACGGAACGCCGAGAAACTGAAAGAAATGGTGCACATCACCACCCACGTGCTGCGCGACGGTGCGCTGCGCGAGGTGAAGCTGAGCGAGCTGGTGCCCGGCGACCTCGTGGAGCTGTCCGCCGGCGACATGGTGCCCTCAGACCTGCGGGTGATCGTGGCCAAAGACTTGACCGTCAACCAATCGGCGCTCAACGGCGAATCGCTGCCCGTTGACAAACATGCGGTGCGCACAAACACGTCGGCCAGCTCCCTTTACGACCTCGACGCCATCGCCTGCATGGGATCGAGCGTAGTGAGCGGAACCGCGCACGGCGTGATCATCCGCACCGGCCAGCATACGCATTTCGGCCAGCTGTCGCAGGCGATAACCGCCGGCGAACCGGAAACCGCTTTCGACCGCGGCATCCGCCAGTTCACGTGGATGATGATCTCGCTCATCCTCGTGCTCACCATCACCATTTTTATCATCAATGCGCTGCTCAAGAACGCATTCGTCGAGTCGCTGCTGTTTTCGCTGGCGGTGGCCGTCGGGCTGGCACCGGAAATGCTGCCGATGATCGTGACGGTCAACCTGTCCAAAGGCGCCATCGCCATGGCCAAAAAGCAGGTCATCATCAAGCGGCTCGATGCGATCCAGAACTTCGGCGCCATGGACGTGCTGTGCACCGACAAAACCGGCACGCTGACGCTGGATCAAATCGCCCTGGTGAAATTCTGCGATACCGCCGGCCGCGACAACGAACACGTGCTGCGGGAAGCGTTCATCAACAGCTCGTTTCAGACCGGTTTGAATAATCTGCTTGACCGGGCGGTGCTCCACCACCGGAATTTCGACCTGCACGGCGTGGCCAAAATCGACGAAATCCCGTTCGATTTTTCGCGCAAGATCATGTCGGTGGTAGTCCGCGACGGCGCGCAGGCAATGCTCATCGCGAAAGGCGCGCCTGAGGAAATATTTACCCGCAGCAACCGCTACCGTAACGGAAATTCCCTCCAACCCTTAACGCCGGCCGCCCGCGACCAGATCAGCCGGTTGTACGCCGCGCTGAGTTCCGACGGTTTTCGCGTCCTAGCCGTCGCTTCGAAAAGCATCGCCCAGCCGAAAACCGACTACGAGCCGGAAGACGAGGTTGATCTGGCGATCGACGGATTCGTGGCATTTTTGGATCCGCCCAAACCCACCGCCAAAGACGCCATTCATGACCTGCGAAAACTCGGCGTGCAGCTGAAAATTCTTTCCGGCGACAACGAGATGGTGAACCAGAAAATTTGTTCCGAAGTGGGCCTGGGCGGCGCCAAAGTATTGTCCGGGCGCGAAGTGGAAGCGATGAACGACGACGCGCTTGGCCGGGCAGTGGAAACCACTACGGTGTTTGCACGCGTACTGCCGATGCAAAAAGAGCGCATCATCCGGGCGCTGCAGCACAACTGCCACATCGTGGGGTTTTTGGGTGACGGCATCAACGACGCGCCGGCGCTCAAATCCGCCGATGTCGGCATTTCCGTGGATAACGCCGTGGACATCGCCCGTGAAACCGCCGACATCATCGTGCTGCAAAAGGGCCTGCGGGTGCTCGCCGACTGCGTCCGCGAAGGCCGAAAGACGTTTGCCAACACGCTCAAGTACATCAAAATGGGCGCCAGCTCCAATTTCGGCAACATGGTGAGCATGACCGGTGCCAGCCTGTTTTTGCCGTTCTTGCCGATGCTGCCGACCCAGATCTTGCTCAATAATTTTCTCTACGACCTATCGCAGGTGACCATCCCCTCCGACTCCGTCGACGATGACTACCTGATCAAGCCAAGGCCCTGGGACATCAAGTACATTCGCGAGTTTATCCTGACCATCGGGCCGGTCAGCTCGCTGTTCGACTTCGTCACGTTTTTTGTGATGTGGAAAATTTTTAACGCCGCACCGGAGATGTTTCGCACCGGCTGGTTTGTGGAATCGCTGTTTACCCAGACGCTGGTCATCCACATCATCCGCACCAACAAAATTCCGTTTATCGGCAGCCGGCCCAGCCGCCTGCTGCTCTGGTCGACGCTCGCGGTGGTTGCCGCCGGATGCGTCATCCCGTATTCGCCGCTGTCGGCATGGTTCGGGTTCACCCCGCTCCCGCTCCGATTCTTCGGCATTCTAGCCGGCATCGCCTTCACCTACCTGTTGCTGACGCAATTTGTCAAGAGCTGGTTTATCAAAAAATTCGGTTTTGAATAGAACGGGTGCACGGTTTCTGTGCCCGGGAGTTGTTCTCCCGGGTATTTTCATGTACGGGAGTCAACCGCAGGCGGTCTAGAAATTTGGCGGCAAATACGCTACAGTGAAGCCATGGCGCACACCCATTCCGGGGCGACGCAGGCCCATCAAAAGAAAAGTGTCGCTCTCAGCTCGGTCTTCGCGAGCGTATTTTTAACGCTGATAAAACTGGTCGTCGGGATCACCACGGGCAGCTTGGGCATCATTTCCGAAGCGGCACACTCGGCGCTGGATTTTGTCGCGGCGCTCCTGACGTTCTTTGCCGTCCGGGTCGGCGATAAACCGGCCGACAAGGACCATCCGTACGGCCACACCAAAATGGAGAGCGTCTCGGCGTTGATCGAGACCGGCCTGCTGTTCTTGACCAGCGCCTGGATCATCTACGAAGCGGTCAAACGGCTGTTCTTCAAAAACGTCCACGTAGAAACTGCCTGGTACGCTCTAGTGATCATCGTCATTTCCATTGTTGTTGATATTTCCCGTTCACGCGCGCTGCGCAAAGTGGCAACCGCTACGCACAGCCAGGCGCTGGAAGCCGATGCCCTGCATTTCAGTTCGGATATCTGGAGTTCACTGGCGGTGCTGGTCGGTTTGCTGGCGGTGCAGTTTGGCATCGGCAGCAATGCGGACTCCATCGCGGCCCTGGTTGTTGCCGGCCTGGTACTGGTCACCGGTTATAAGCTCGGCAAACGAACCATCGATGTGTTGGTGGACGCGGCACCGGAAGGCATTACCGACCGCATCACCCACCTGGCCAAAGGCATTGACGGCGTGCTCGGCGTGGCCAAAGTCCGCGTCCGCCATGCCGGCGCATTTTTCTTCGCTGATCTGACCGTCCACGTTCACCGGAAATTATCGCTTGAAAAAGTGCAGGAAATCTGCAACCGGATCGAACAGCAGATCGAGCGGGCGCTGCCCGGCGTAGATCTGACCGTGCATGCCGTTCCGCTCTCGCAGGATAACGAAACCATTATTGAGCGCGTGCAATTGATCGCCGCGCGCCATAATCTCGCCGTCCACGACATCGTGGCGCACTCCCAGGCCGGCCGGACCTTCGTCAGTTTCGATCTGGAGGTGACCGCGAACCTCACGATCGGCGAAGCCCATGCGACGGCCACCCAGCTGGAAACCGCGATCCAGAACGAACTGGGCAGCGACCTGGTCATCAATACGCACATCGAACCGCTGCGCAACGCCGTGATGCCCAGCGCCAGCGCTCCTCCCGAGGAAACTGCCGCGGTCAACGACGCCATTGGCGCGATTGCCGCAACGCTACCCGGGGTACGCGGGACCCACGATGTCCGTGTGCGCCAATCCGACCGACAGCTGTTCGTCACGCTGCACTGCTACTTCGACGCGGAAACTCCGCTGGAGGACGCCCATAATCTCGCCAGCCGGTTCGAATACCGGTTGAAAGAAAAAATTCCCCACATGCAACGCGCTGTAGTGCATGTGGAGCCGGCTGCCGCCGGCGGCGCGCATCAGGCGCACCATCGTACCGTACGAAAGATTGATTAACCCATTAAACCTATGAAGATAAAACCCGGCGAAATCATTGCGGCCGTCATCATCGTGGTCGCGTCGTACGCCACCTGGCTGGTTTACCCGCGCCTGCCCGACCGCCTCGCCTCCCACTGGGGGATAAACGGACAAGTGGACGGCTACCTGCCTAAATTCTGGGGAGCGGCGATCATGCCGCTCATCGCCGTGGCGCTCCTCATTTTGCTGGCGGTCCTGCCGCGCATCGATCCCCAGAAAGAAAACATCAAAAAAATTCGCGGATACTTTGACGGATTTCTCGTCACCATTTTTCTTTTTTTGGCCTACCTGCAATTTCTGGTCATCGCTTGGAATCTCAACTACCATCTCAATATCGTCCGTTGGATGATCCCGGCGATGGCGGTACTCTTCGGCGTCACCGGCCTGCTGATCGGCCATGTTGAACCTAACTGGACGATCGGTATCCGTACCCCGTGGTCATTGTCCAGCGCAACGGTCTGGCGAAAAACGCACGCACTGGGCGGTCGCTTGTTCTACGTTGCCGCCGTCGTAATGCTCGGCGGAATGATCTACCCGGCACTGGCGATTTGGTTCATCATCATACCGGCGGTGGCCGCAGCGCTTGTGGCCATGGTATATTCGTATATTCTCTACCGCGGTGAAAGCAAAAATCCTAATCACCCGGCTCCAACGGCACGTTAGTCAGCGCAACGTTGCCGGCATGGCTTGGTCTCGCATCAGTACTCATGCGTTTCATTGATCTTACCCGGACGTTGACCGACCATATCGCAGTCTACCCCGGCGATCCGGCCGTCCACCTGGCTGACGTTGCGACCCTAGCCAAAGACGGCTACCGCGGCAGCCGCATCGATGCGGGCGTGCATGCCGGCACACACCTTGATGCACCGGCGCATTTTATTGAAAATGGAAAACGGGTGGATGAAATGGATGCCGCCCGGCTGATCGGCCGGGGCCGTTTGGTTGATGCCCGCAAATTCCGCACGATCGATGCACACCTGCTCGAAGAACTGACCGTGGAGCCGGGTGACATCGTGCTGATCTGGACCGGCTGGAGTAAAAAATTCGGCGATCCGAAATATTTTACTGATTTTCCGGAGCTCACCGCGGAGCTCGCCAAACGCATCATTGCCGCCGGCGCGGTGATGGTCGGATTGGACAGCCCCAGCCCCGACCGGCCGCCGCACGCAGTCCACCGGCTGCTCATGCAAGCGGACATTGCCATTGTTGAAAACCTCACCGGCCTGGAATTACTGGCCTCCGCAACGCCGTTTGAGGTCGTTGCGCTGCCGGCAAAATGGCACACGGAAGCAGCGCCGGTGCGCGTGGTGGCACGAATTTTCTGAACCGTAATGTATGGCGACCGAACACGTTGTTTTAGTTGACGAAAACGATCACGTCCTTGGTACCGCGCCGAAAGCGACGGTACACGAAAAAACCACACCGCTGCATCGCGGATTTTCGCTGTTCATTTTCAGCCCGCGCGGCGAATTGCTGCTGCAGCAGCGGGCGCTCACCAAAGTCACCTGGCCGGGCGTGTGGTCAAACAGCTGCTGCGGACACCCGGCGCTCGAGGAGAAGAATGTCGAAGCGGCGAAACGACGCGCCCACGACGAGCTTGGTTTGACGCTGACGGAAATTATTGAAATGTCCCCGTACCGCTACCGCTTCACTCGTGCGGGTGTGCAAGAGAATGAAATTTGCCCGATTCTCGTTGCCGCTACAGCGCAAACGCCAAACATCAATCCGCAAGAAGTCGCTGCCATCCGCTGGATCGCGTGGGGAAAATTCGTTGAAGAAATCAGCACCACACCAGGCCGCTACTCGGAATGGTGCGAAGAAGAGGTGTTGATTCTGCAACACAGCAAAAAATTCCAGGATTGGTACGGAAAAATTGGATAGAGAGTCAGACAATAAAATCGGCCGCAGCCGATTTTATTATTGCCCAACGGTCCGATTACAATTTCGGGTCGCAGGAGAACTTCACCGCCTGCTCCAAATGATGACCGGCGCGTAAAATCGTCTCTTCGTCAAAAGGTTTGCCAATCAGCTGCAGTCCCACCGGCAGTTTTACTCCGCCTTCGGGCGGTTCGGCCAGACCAACCGGTAACGAGAGGCCGGGCACTCCGGCGACATTGCCGGCGACGGTGTAGACATCAGCGAGGTACATGCTCAACGGATCATCTGCTTTGGCGCCGATCTTGAACGCGACAGTCGGCGACGTCGGTGTCACCAAGCAGTCAACTTTTTTGAACGCCTGTTCGAAATCTTGGCGCACCAGCGTCCGCACGGCCAGCGCTTTCTTGTAGTAGGCATCGTAGTACCCGGCCGACAGCGCGTAGGTGCCAAGCATAATGCGGCGACGGATTTCGGCGCCAAAGCCCGCACCGCGGGTTTCGGCATACTGCGCGATCAGCGTCGGCGCTTCCCGGCGGCTCAAACCGTAACGGATGCCGTCGTAGCGGGCGAGGTTGGCGGACAATTCGGCCGGCATGATCACGTAGTAGGCCGCCAAGGCGTAATCGGTATGCGGCAGGCTGATATCGGTCACGATTTTTGCCCCCAGGGTTTCCAGAATTTTCAGCGCGGCGGAAAAACTCTTCCGCACGCCGTCTTCCAGCCCCGCGGTGGAGTCGGAAAAATATTCTTTCGGAACGCCGATGCGTAAACCCTTGATGGATTTCCTGAGCGCGGCCGCATAGTCGGGTACCGGTTGCGGCGACGTGGTCGAATCCTTCGGGTCAAGGCCGGCGATCGCCCGCAACACAATAGCGGTATCCTCGACGGTCCGGGTGAACGGTCCGATCTGGTCGAGCGACGACGCCATGGCCATCAGTCCGTACCGCGACACGCGGCCATACGTCGGTTTCAGCCCGACGATCCCGCACAGGCTGGCCGGCTGGCGGATCGAACCGCCGGTATCCGAGCCCATCGCGAAACACGACATGCCTGCGGCCACGGCCGCCGCCGAACCGCCGCTGGAACCGCCGGGAACTCGCGTCGCATCCCACGGATTTTTGGTCGGGCCGAACGCCGAATGCTCGGTCGAGGAACCGCAGGCGAACTCGTCCATATTCGACTTCCCGAGCAGTATCGAGTCCTGCTGCTTGAGTTTTTCAACCACGGTACCGTCGTACGTGGCCGTATAATTTTCCAAAATTTTAGAACCGGCGGTGGTTTTTGTTCCGGCCGCCAGAAAAATATCTTTCAGCACCATGGGAATGCCCGCGAGCGGATGCGCGAACTTTTTTCGGCGATCCAACTGATCCGCGTGCGCTAACGCATCGTCGCCATAGACTGCCAGCAGCGCGTGGAGACGGCCGTTATCCTTTTGGATGCGATCCAAATACGCCTGCGTCAGCTCGCGGCAGGAAAACTTTTTTTGATCCAAACCGGCGCGCGCGGCCGTCAGGCTCGATGGCGGCAGTGTGTTTGCCATACTAGGCGAATACCCCGGTGGTTTTCAGTAAATCACCTTCGCGTTCGGGCATTTCTTTCAGCAAGCGCTCGCGAGTTTCGGGCGGACACGCAGCCACAACATCGGCCCGCGCCACGTTCGACAGACCGCTGACCTGGGCGGTAACCGGAACGTCGCGGGTATCCAATTGCTGCAGTTTTCCGACGTACTCAAGAATTTTTTCCAGCTGGGCAGTGTAGCGGACGATCTCTTTCTCCGACAGAGACAGCCGCGCCAAATGCGCCACGTGTTCGACTTCTTTGCGGGTAATTTTAGCCATAGGAATACCACGCCAGTGTAAATGAAAATGCACGGTCTGGCAAGCCCCTCACAAAGCGGGCGGGCCGACGAGAGCGGTAAATTCATCCTCCGTCAAAATTTTTACGCCCAAGCGCCTGGCATCATCCATTTTCGAACCGGGTTTTTCACCCCCCACCACAAAATCGGTCGCGCCAGATACCGATTCAACCGTTCGCCCGCCGGCTTTCCGGATCGCCGCCTTGGCCTGGGCGCGCGAAAAACGCTGCAACGTCCCGGTCACCACCACTTTTTTCCCGGCCAGCGCGCCGCCCGAACCCGCGGAGGCCTCGTGCGCGATTTTCACCCCCGCCGCCAATAATTTATCGACAAACCGTTGATTTGCGCGATCACGGAAATACGCCGCCACGCTCTGCGCCACCGTAGTTCCGATGTTAGGGACGGCATCGATTGCATCAACGCTTGCCTGGCGTAGACGGGACAGGCGGTAAAAATTTTTCGCCAAGTCCAGCGCGGTCTGCTCCCCGACATGGAGAATTCCCAGGCTGTAGATAAAGCGGGCCAGGCTGACGGTTCGGTGATTTTCAATCGAAGTGATAAGGTTGGCGGCGCTTTTTTCGCCCAGGCCCGGCAGTACGGCCAAGTCGCCCGCCGTCAGTTTAAAAATATCCGACGCATCGGCGATCAACCCCTCGGAGAAGAGCTTGGTGAGAATCTTTGGGCCCAACCCTTCGATATCAAACGCGGTCTTTGACGTAAAGTGCCGCAAGGTCCGCAGTTGCTGGGTGGTGCACCGGCGGTTGGTGCAGGTAAACCGCGTACCCAGCGTCGCACCCTCGGCGATCCGCTGCCGGGTTACCGGCGAGCCGCAGTTCGGACACTTCTCCGGCATCTTAAATGCGCGTTCGCGGCCGCTGCGGAGTTTCGTCAGGACCTCGACGATCTGCGGAATGACGTCGCCGGCGCGCTGCACCACCACGGTGTCACCGATTTTTAAACCCAAGCGCTCGATCTCATCCACGTTGTGCAAGGTACTGCGGGAGATCGTCACGCCGCCGACATTGACCGGCCGCAGATTGGCGACCGGTGTCAATGCGCCCGTACGCCCGACCTGGATAACGATGTCTTCCACCACGGTGGTTGCCTTACGCGCGGCGAACTTAAACGCCACGGCCCCGCGCGGGGCTTTCCCCACCACCCCGAGCCGCCGGAATACATCGACTTCGTTGACCTGCACGACAACGCCATCAACTTCGAAGGGCAGCCGCTCGCGCGACCGGCGGATCTCTTCGTGCAATGCAAAAACTCCCTGCAAATCGGGCACCACGCGCAATTCGCCATGCACCTGAAACCCGAGCATCGCGCAGAACAAATGTTCCTCCTCGTGCGTGCGCTGACCCAGATCGGTGACCAGGCTGTAGGCATACCAGGAGAGCTGCCGCGTGGCGGTAATTTTGGGATCCAGCTGCCGCAAACTGCCGGCGGCGGCGTTGCGCGGATTGGCGAACGTGGCGTCGGGGTGCGCTTGATTGAGGCGCGCGAAAGCCGCCTTGCTCATCAGGGCCTCGCCCCGAACTTCGATCCGGCCGGTTTTGGCCAATCCCTGGCGCAGACGGGAAACCAACGCCGCCGGAAACTTATCCGTGTGCGTCAGCTCAAGGTTGAGCCGCAAGGGAATCGCGCGAATCGTTTTGAGGTTTGCCGTGATGTCTTCCCCGGTTTTGCCGTCGCCGCGCGTCGCACCGGTCACCAGCATGCCGTCCTTATAAACCAGGCTGGTCGCCAGCCCGTCGAATTTCAGTTCGCAAATGTAGTCCCACCGCGCGGCGGGAGCGAGTTTTTTTATCCGCTGTTCCCAGGCCGATACCTCGTCGGGCGAAAATTCGTCGTTGAGCGACAGCATCCGTACGGCGTGCACGACCGGATGGAATTTATCCAAAGGCTTGCCGCCGATCCGCTGCGTCGGCGAATCGGGCGTCACCAGCTGCGGGAATTTCGCTTCGAGCGTCCGCAGCTCCGCCGTCAATGAATCGTACACCTCATCGGTCACGGCCGGATCATCGAGTACGTGATAGCGGTAGCGCAGCGCGTTGATTTCGCGGCGCAGCGCCGCCGCACGCTGCTGTGCCTGCGTAAACGTCATCTCAGCCATACCATTATCCAATATCGCGGTTGCCACGCCGGGCATTTACCTGCTACGGACAGGTTTGATCACCGGCGACCAGCGGAGTTTTCTTGTTGATGCCGCACTCCGAGTACAGCACGTAATCAGCCAGGCCCGACGTCGGCGCACGGCCCGGCAGCAAAACCATTACCCGCTGCGTGGAAAAGAAATCCCGCGCTTCGCCGGTGAGCTTCAGGCGGGAAGATAACGCCATCGGCGTGCTCCCCCGGTACGCCCTCACCCACGTAACGTTCACCGGCGCCCGTACGGCCCGCAGCTTCACCACGTAACTGCTCGACGGGTCGAGCGTGATGCTGAACGTCGACCCGCACGTGCGCGCTTGCTGCACCGGGGCTTGTGTATCCACCTGTGGCCCCCACCCCGATTGATTGGCAATCTGCCAATACGAGACGGCCAGCGACCCGAGCGAATATCCGGGAATACTGTCACACCGGATCCTCACATTGTCGACGCACGACGCCGTGCCAAGCGCGGTCGTTGCACCCCCGCCGCAATCGTGCAGCTCGTCCAAATCGATGATATCCACCTGGGCCGACTGCTCCTGCAACAGCGGCATAAATTTCGGCTGGCCCTCGGTGACCCCGGTCGTGGGATATTCGGAAACGACGGAGCAGCCGCTCAGACTGTTGCTCACGCTGTATGACGTGTCGCTGGTGGGAGCATTCACGGTCAACCCCGTCTTGCACCCGCTGCTCATCCCTAGCTCAGCCGGCTGCAATTCGAGCCGGCGCATTTTGAACAACGCCCGCTCCATCCCGCTCTCGGCGCGATAAAATTTTGTCAACGTGATGCTGCTGACCCCCGATATCCGAATCCCGGTAATGATCATGGCAGCCAAATTTATGGCAATGGCCAACGTCAGCGACGTGATCATCAATGTCAAAAGCAGCGTCGCTCCGCGCCGCGATCGCCCTAAATATCCAGGCCTAATTCGGTGAGCCGGAGAAATCATACATGTCATGCGACCAGCGTGTGTGGGAAATGAGCATCGTGCATCGGGGGCAATGACGGCGTACATCTTCGATCTCCCGATTCCCAACTCATATTTCACCGCTTATATACCCGCTGGGTGGCGGTGGTCTGAAACGTCATCCGGGTACCGGGGTTATTTGCATCCTGCACCGTGAAATAAAACGTCACCATCGGCTGGAAATTCTGCAGCTCGCATCTTCCGCCGGTGGTCGTGTTGCACTGCTTAGTGAAACACGCCGTCGCCTGGTTCGCCGCGGTACACTTACAGAACGTCCCGTTCGAGAACTCGGCGCCCGTGCCGCTGCCGCAGTCGGCATCGAGGTTTGGACCGGTGCCACTCCGGAAATCCGTCGTCGGGTCAAAGATGTCCGGATAGGGGTTGGTGGAACTCGAAAAAAAGAAGCCGGCGCCGATAACCTGCACGCTGGACTCATTGGGAGTGCCGCTGGGGAAGTCGAACAAACGTTCGCAGGTGATAACCGTCTGGTCGTTCACCGTATCGTAGGATTGGTAGAAACGGAAAAAGCCCGGCGTATCGCCGGAATCATCGGCGCACTTATGCGTACCGGATGGCCAAAAAGCATACGCAATGACCGTATCATTCGTCGGATCATTGTCCCCCAGGTTGTCGTACAGAACCAACTCGTTCTCCACCTGGTAAATATTCGACACGATGGTAGCGGGCTTGCCCGCATCCGAACCGTCCAGCGTATAGAGCGTCTCGGCAGGCGCGATACCGTCATAGTCCAGCGTGCCGTAGAAGGCCAGCTCATACGTCCGAATTTCACGGCTGATCTGATCCAGCAAAATGTTGGCCTCGGCAGTGATTTTCTGCCGCTGGACGCTGACCCGCTCCTGCCGCGTGCTGCTCAACCAAATATTGACGACCGTGATGACCACGATCGCGAACAAGCCGACCACCACCACCGTCTCCAGAAGGGTGAACCCGCGCCGGTGGCCCCGATGACCGCGCCCAAGCGCATGCCACGGATGGTAATCCTGCCGGTTACTTCCAGGCATACAAATAATCTTCCAGGTTCACGCACCCCCAGACGCTGCTGGTCGTACCGCATCCGCGATCCGGCATCCAAACGCGGGCGATCACGCGGTGGCCGATAAACTGGGAATAACCTGCCGCGCAGTTTCCCGGGCAACCGGCTCCACTGTTCGCGATGCATTCCGTATTATTGCTTGGATTGAGACAGATGAAATCAACGGTTACCCGCCGCCGGTAATTTTTAAAGGTGTGGCTGTCACCGGCATCGCATGCGCTGTTCCGCTGGTAGTACGCGCCGGTGGCGCCATCCTGGCATATCTCATTACCATTAACCTTGTCGAATTTATTGTCCGAACCTCCGTAGTCGAAGACCCATTGGCCGGAGGTTGGGTTAAATGCGGTAATCCCATTATGGTCACCGCCGGACTGCCCGCTCGGCAGCGTCACACAGGTCGTACAGTTCGTCGGCCGCGTACCGGTAAACGCATTATCGCGCAAGCCGCGCATCACCTCGAGGCTCTCCCGCGCCAGACTGTACATCATGATGCGCTCTTCAATGCTCATCTGGCGGCGTACCGCGGTGGTTACCAGCGACGCGGCCGCTACCAGCGCGGTGATGATAACGTAGACGGCGACAATGAGATCGACCATGCTCTGGCCTGAGCGCGCGCGCCAACGCCGCCCGTCCGGACGTTTGGGTTCCCCCGCCTGTCGTGCACTCACGGCGACCATACGGTTAATTTTGCTCCTGGATACCGGCACCGCCGCCTTTGATGATGAGTTTTACCGACGTGCCGACGGACGGCCCAATCGTCAGCTCTTCGGAAGTCCGATACTCAATGCCGCCACCGGCCGAAGAACCCCCGCAGCAGCTGGATGACCCGTCAAGCGTCGCACTGCCGGAATACGCGGTGAAAATTACCTCGCCGTACGTATCGCTTCTTGAGGAACTCGGGTATTTCGCCACCAGCGAGCTGACAATCGTCGGGTACTCCATCACCCGCTCACCATTGGAAAGGAGCTCGTCGGGGACCCCGTTATGATCGAGATCGCGCGTGAGAGAAAACGTTCCATCGGCATCAAGATCGGCGAAGAGGTAGTACGGACACCGCGTTTTTTGCGCGCAGGTTTTGAAGTACGCCCCAAAACCGCCGGACGGCACTTCATTGACGCACGTACAGGAACCGTTCGACGGACAAATGGTTTTGACCGTCGTATTGCAGACGGAAACGGTTTTCCCCGATAACGCGTACTCCCGCATCAGGCGCAAATCCGCTGCGATACTGCCGCGACTGCGCTGCAGCGTGGAGCGCTTCGTTTTCCCCCGGAACGCCGCCAAGCTCATGCCCGCAATAAACACCAAAACCAGCATCACCACCCACAGTTCCATAATAGTAAACCCGGCGCGCCGGTGCCGGTGCGGCGAAACCGGCCCCTTCGGCGCGGATGGCGAGGCATTACCCCCGGCTGCATGGTCTGCGGTCATATGAAGCACACAAATTATTCAAAAAAATTAAAAGCCCAGAAGACGGAGATACCAGCGGATCACTGCATCGCCATACAGGAGCGAAAACGCACCGCCGGCGGAAAGAAACGTCCCGAACGGTACCGCACTGCCGAACTTTCGGCGGCCGGAAACGATCAGCCCGAGGCTCACGATCGCGCCCAATGTGTAGGCAAAAACCAGACACACGAGCAGCTTTGGCCAACCCAGCATCAGCCCCAGCAACAGTCCCAGCCGGATGTCGCCGTCTCCGATCCACCGGCCGGACGAGATCACGTATTGGGCACCGAAAAATCCTGCTCCCAGTATACCACCGATGGCAAGCTCCCAGAAAGATTGCCCCAGCCACAGGTTTGCGGCCAGCGCCAGCGCGGCCGCGGGGAGCGTGATGATATCCAGGATGAGGTAGTGGCGCAGGTCGATCAGAAAAACGACGACCAGTACGGCCAAAAAGACCCCGTCGCGGATGGCGAACAGCAGACTGCGCGTGCAGGCGGACAGATCGACGGGTTGACCGCCGACCTGGGCGTACTTAACGGCAACCAGCAAGTACAGTGCCGCAACGGTCAGCTCGACTGCCGGGTATTGCCAGGAAATGGGCTTGCGGCAGCGGGCACAGCGCCCGGAGAGCCATAGGTACGACAGCACCGGAACGTTGTGGTACCAGGGAATACGCGCCCGGCATTTGGGGCAACGGGAACGTCCGCTCAACCGCTCATGCGCTGGCAGACGCATCGCAACGACGTTGATAAAACTGCCGATTGCGAGACCGAGTATCGCGAAATAAATTCCAAAAAAGACTGTCGCCATTGCGAGGTGTGTATGAGTTGCCAAAAAGTGTGGATAGTAATTATAATAATAGCACTTTCATGTCGGCATTTCCATCATAAAAATCACACTTTGTCAAAATTTTATCAATATTACAATCCCAATCCCATGTCCAAGCCCGCGAAACGCAGCAACAGCCGGTCGTTTCGAGGTCACGGCGGACCATTACGCGAGCTCATTACGCACGGCGAAGACCACCGCGCATGGAAAGAAAAGATCGTCACGCTTCCACGGCTCAACCTCAACAACCGCCAGCTCTACGATTTGGAACTGCTGTTGAACGGCGGCTTTTCGCCCCTGCGCGGGTTTCTCGACGCGGAGAACTACGCCAGCGTTGTCCAGCACGGACGCCTCAGCGACGGGACGATCTGGCCGATTCCCATTGTCCTTGATGTTGCCGAAGGTCGGGCATTTTCTGCCGGGCAGGAAATCGCTCTATGTGACGCATTCGGCAAACCGCTCGCCGTGCTTTCCGTCACTTCGGTGTACCGTCCCGACATCTTGCGCGAGGCAACCGAGGTGTACGGTACGATCGATCCCGCGCATCCCGGGGTGAAATACCTGCTGCAGGAAACCGGCCGCGTGTACCTCGGCGGCGAGATCTACGGCCTTGCGCTGTCCGACCAATATGATTTTTCCGATCTGCGGCATACCCCGCGACAGCTGCGAGAATGGTTTGCAACGAACGGATGGGAACGCATCGTCGGATTTCAAACCCGGAATCCCCTGCACCGCGCGCACGTAGCAATGATCCAACGGGCCATGGCGCAACACGGCGCGCGGGCGCTCCTGCACCCCGTGGTCGGGCTGACGAAAGAAAACGACGTCGATTACGTGACGCGCGTACGGTGCTACCAAAAAATTCACCGCCACCACCTTGGTGCAGAGGCTTCGAAGCTCAGCTTACTGCCGCTCGCCATGCGGATGGCCGGCCCGCGTGAAGCGGTGCTGCATGCGATCATCCGAAAAAACTACGGCTGCACGCACTTCATCGTCGGCCGCGACCACGCCGGGCCGGGCGCGGACGCCACGGGCCGACCGTTCTACAACCCCTACGATGCGCAAACCGCCGCCGCCAAAGCAGCCGACGAAATCGGCATCGAAATTATCCCGATGTCCGAGTTTGTGTACGTTGCCGAGCGGCACCAGTACCTGCCGGTCAACGAAGTGCCGACCGGCCACACCGTAAAAAAAATCTCCGGTACTCAGCTGCGGCAAATGCTCGCCGATGACGCGGAAATCCCGGAATGGTTTTCGTTCCCCGAAGTCATCGAAGTGCTGCGCCGCAGCACCCAACGCCAGCGGAATTCCGGACTGACGGTCTTTTTCACCGGTCTGCCGTCCGCCGGAAAATCGACGCTCGCGACCCGGCTGTACGCCAAGCTCCTGGAACTGCAGGACAAAGCCGTGACGCTTCTGGACGGCGACGTCATCCGCCAACACCTCTCCAAAGGTCTGGGTTTTTCCAAAGAAGACCGCGACATTAACATCGCGCGAATCGGATTTGTCGCAAGTGAGATCACCAAACACGGCGGCATCGCGATTTGCGCTGCTGTTTCTCCGTATGAAGAAGCGCGGCGGAAAAACCGCCAGCTGATCGGCCGTTACGGCCGTTACGTCGAGGTTTACGTTTCCACCCCGCTGTCGGTATGCCGTCAGCGTGACCCGAAAGGCCTCTACTCCCGCGCCGCGCAAGGGCTGAGCCAGAACGTCACCGGCGTTACGGATCCCTACGAACCGCCGAAATCACCGGAAATCACCATCGACACGACCGATATCGATCCGGAGGCAGCCGTCGAACGCATCCTGCAATACCTCGGCATACCGCGACCGGAGCACAGCGCGAGCGACCAGCTCCGGGCAGAAACCCGCGGAGCGGCGCGGAACACGACGTCTCCATGATCCAATTTTGTACAAACTTGTACCGGCATCGCGAGCTCCTCCATGAACTCGTATGGAGCAATATCAAGGCACGGTATAAACAGTCGATCCTGGGCATCGGATGGGCCATCGTACAGCCGCTGGCGCTCATGCTGGTTTCCGTCTTCATTTTCTCGCAAGTGGCGAAGTTTCCCAGCGACCACTTCCCCTACCCGATCTTTGCGTACACCGCACTGATCGCATGGACACTCCTTTCCACCTCCCTGTCGTCGGCGGTACCAAGCCTCGTCAATAATATTTCGCTGCTGCGAAAAGTATATTTCCCGCGCGAGATCTTCATCGTCACCAACATTCTCATCGCCCTGGTGGACTATGGCATTGCGGCGGTGCTGCTGGTGGGTATGCTGGTGTTCTACCGCATCCCGCTGCACGCGGCGATCCTCTATCTGCCCGTCATTCTCCTCATTCAACTGATCTTCATGACCGGGCTGTCGTTGGTGGGTGCCATCGTCAACGTCGCCTTCCGCGACATCGCCCGCGGATTGCCGATCCTGCTGCAAATCTGGATGCTCGCCTCGCCGGTGTTCTACCCGATCAGCATGATACCGCCGCAATGGCGGTTTTGGTACTCCCTCAACCCGATGGTGGGCATCATCGAAGGGTACCGTTCCATCTGGCTCGATGGAACGGCCCCCGCCGTCGACCTGCTGGCTATTTCCCTGCTGGAAGCGGTACTGATGTTTGTCGTCGGATACGCACTGTTTTGCCGCGGCGAAGAGGTCGTTAACGATATCGTATGAGCAGCGCAGTGACGTTGGAACACGTGTCCAAACGGTACCGGAAAAATCTGAAAAATTTCCGGAATATCATCGGATATCTTCTCCGGCTCCCGAGCCCTCAAGATTTCTGGGCGGTGGATGACCTGACGTTCACCGCCAGGCCGGGTGAAATTTTCGGCATCATCGGACAAAATGGCGCGGGAAAATCCACCGTGCTGAAAATCCTTGCCCGCGTCACCAAACAAACCCGCGGCACCGTGCACGTGACCGGACGGGTGGCGGCGCTGATTGAGATCGGCGCGGGCCTGCACCCCGATCTCACCGGCGAGGAGAACATTTTTCTGTACGGCGCCATTATGGGGATGAGTCGGAAAGAATTGCGGCAAAAATTCGACGCGATCGTGGACTTTTCAGAATTGGCGCCATGGCTGCAGACGCCGGTGCGGTTCTATTCTTCCGGCATGTTTCTCCGCTTGGCGTTCGCGATCGCTATCCATACCGACCCCGACATTCTGCTGATGGACGAAATTCTCGCGGTCGGTGACGAACCGTTCCAAAAAAAATGTTTGGCGAAAATGGATGCGTACCGCCGGCAGAATAAAGTCATCATTCTGGTTTCCCATAATCTCGGCCAAGTGGCTCGCCTCTGCAACCGCGCCTTGTGGCTTGAGAACGGCCGAAGCGTCATGTTGGGCGAAGGCACCGCCGTCGTGAACGCTTACACGAAAGCGATGAGCGCAAAAACGCAGGGGTTGATGAGTGATATCCCGTGGTACCGGCGGGAAGTCGACGGCGCATGGGACGAACTTGGAAAAAAGCAGCTCGATTTCCTCGTCGCGCACGGGTTGCAGCCGCACCACCGCCTGCTGGAGATCGGCTGCGGCAGTTTGCGCGGCGGGGTTCACTTCATTGAATTTCTCGCGCCCGGCGGCTACTACGGGGTGGATAAAGAGGCGGCGCTGCTGGCGGCCGGGAAAGAAGTTGAGCTCGAACAAAAAGGCTTGCTCCAGAAAGCACCGACGCTGAAAGCCATGGATGATTTTAACGTACCGGCGTTCGGGCAAACATTCGATTACGTCTGGGCCCACGCCGTGTTCATCCATTTGTCCCTCAACCACATCATCCAGTGTCTCATGAACGTCGACCGGGTGCTGAAGCCGGGAGGAAAATTCTACGCAACCTTCTTCGAAAACCCGGAAGGCAAACAGCAACTCGGCCCGCGCGTGCGCCAGCGGGATGGGTCGAGTTTCACCACCTACTTCAGCAAGAACCCCTACCACTATGACCTGGCGACTTTCCGTTGGATGTGCGAGGGAACGTCACTGCAGGTCGAAAACCTCGGGGACTGGGGGCATCCGGCGCATCAGCAGATGCTCGTATTCACAAAACGGCCTTATGTCCGGTAGCACGGGAGCGCAAAAAACGGTCGTGGTGTTAGGCATGCACCGCAGCGGCACTTCGCTGGTGGCGGGAATTTTGAGCCGCATGGAAGTCGACATGGGAAAAAAATTATTGCCCAAAGACCGTTTCAACCTGCGTGGGTACTACGAAGATACGGAATTTCTGCGGCTCAACCAAAAAATTCTCAAACACTGCAACGGCGATTGGGACAACCCGCCGCAACCCGAAACTATCCGCGCCTGCACGGCATTTACGTCAGAAATACAGTCCCTCATCCAAAATCGTCACGGGCGCTGGGGCTGGAAAGACCCCCGAACTGCGCTGACCCTGGAACTCTTCCTCCCCTATCTGGCCGATCTGCAAGTTGTGGTGTGCTGGCGGAACCCGTATGATATCGCGAAATCATTGCAGGAACGGGACGGATTCGATTTCCAGCGCGCGCTGCGGCTGACGTATACCTACTATCAGCGCATTTTGGAATTTCTCGATGCGCACCCTAACCTCCCGCGGCTGATGGTGAGCTTTGAACGGGTCCGGCAAGATCCTCTGGCGCAGGCAAAAGAGCTGGCGACATTTCTCCGGATGGAATTGACGGATGCCGCGGTGCAACAGATCTCGGCGTTCACCATGACCAACGATGCAATTCGAGAAGAGCGGGAAAGGATCCAGCGGGAAAAAGAACAGGAACTTACGCAGGAGCTGCGGCAGGCGAACGACCGCTGCTTCCAAATGCAGCAAGCAAAAATTGAACTGCAAAATATTTATCGATCCCGCAGCTGGAAATTGCTCGGCCACGTGCGGCGGATCAAAAATCTGATCCGGCTGAATCCACGACCACCTCAAGCCGCGCCAGCAGCGGCGGGGTCGACGCAACCGGCCACCTTGGCGGCCGCCGACTCCCAGTGGTACAAAGCGGCGGTCGGTGGCTTATGGGAAGAAGTCGGGCAGTTGCAGTTCGATTTTCTCGTTCAGCAAGGGCTGCAGCCGCACCACCATCTCCTCGATATCGGCTGCGGCAGCATGCGCGGCGGGGTGCGCTTTATCCGATATTTGCGATCCGATCACTACTTTGGTGTTGACAAGGACCCCGTGCTTTTGTGGACCGGCCGACAATTCGAACTCGAACCGAACCGGCTGCTGGATAAACGCCCGACATTGAAAGTGATGGAAAACTTCGATTTCCAAGCCCTCCGGCAGCAATTCGATTACGCGATCGCGGTGTCGGTGTTCACCCACATTCCGCTGAATCAAATCATTCAGTGCCTGCGCAACGTCGCTTCAGTACTTGTTCCCGGCGGCAAATTGTTTGCAACGATTTTTGAAAGCCCGAGCGGTGCGGCGTGGTTAAAGCCCCAAGTCAACCGCTGCCACGACGGTACGACGGTCACCACCTATCCCACCCAGGACCCATTTCACTACGACTTGCGCACGTTCGAGCAAATATGCCAAGGCACGGATCTTCAATGCACGTACCTCGGCGAATGGCAGCATCCCAGAAATCAAAAAATGCTCGTGTTTACGAAGCGGACAAATGACCATTTTTCCCAATGAACGATGCGTTACATACCACGGGCATGGATCGGGAACGGGTTTCCTTTTACCTTAGGACGAGACAAGGTTTGGGGTCGGCCCGATGGCTGATTACCCGTCTCTTGCACAACTGGCTAAATATTTGGGTGATCAAGCTGTCGGGTCGGCGCGCCAGTCTAACTCCTTTCCGCTGGCAGTGGGAATGTTTTGGAAATGGCGACTTCCACCAAATCGGGAACGAATTTCTCGGATATTTTACTCAGCTGGCAGGACTGAAACCCGACCATCGCGTGCTTGATATCGGATGCGGCATCGGACGCATGGCAGTCCCACTGACAAAATACCTGAATCAGCAGGGTGCATACGTTGGTTTTGACATTATCGACTACGGGATCAGGTGGTGCCAAAAAAATATTTCCAGCCGATACAATAATTTTCAATTCCTGCATGTTGACATTAAAAATAAACGCTATAACCCGCGGGGAAAATCCGGAGCCGAAACGTTCGTTTTTCCATTCAATGACCATTCCTTTGATTTTGTTTTTCTCACCTCGGTATTTACCCACATGCTCCCTGAGGCGGTCGAAAATTACACCCGCCAAATCTCTCGGGTATTAAAACCCGGCGGCAAAGTACTCATCACTTTCCTTATCATAAATCAAGAATCCCTCCGGCTCATGCGGGAGGGAAAAAGCGTATTCAATCTCCATCATTTCCGTGGACCCTGCTGGGTAATCAACAAGACTTCACCCGAGGACGTCATCGGATATGAGGAACTATATATCAGAGAAACGCTTCGCCGGTACCGGCTCAGCTTAATCGAGCCGATCCACTACGGATTATGGTGCGGGAGAAAAGAATATTTAGGTTCGCATGATATTGTCATGGCAGAGAAAATATAAAACCAGTTGAAAAGAATCGTGCTCGCCCATTTTCACTCAGTCATCCGATGATCAGGCAATCCATTGTTTGAGCTTCGCGATAATCGCATCATTGAACGCCTCATCCCAGGTCCGCGCCCAATGAATTCGCGTTCCGGCGACGCGCTGCGGCACCCCGCTGATTTTTTCAACCGCTTGCTGGAGTCCCCCGGCGATCGCTTCAATGGACGGCTCCACTGCCAGAATGTTACTGGAAATCGCGTGCAGTGCTTCCGGAGTTTTGTTCGCATAGGTGTTGGTGACCGTCACCAAACCGGCAGCCGCCATATCAAGCGGAACCAAGCTGGGGTGCGGCGAGAGCATGAGGCTCAAACCGATATCAAACTGCGGAAGAAACTGGCGGTACTCTTTGAGTGACATCCGCGGAACGGTGCGCAACCGGTAGCCGTCAGCCAAATCAATGGTGCGGGTCGCCCCCCGCGTGCCCATACCATAAAATTCCCACTGCCCGGCGCAAAAGCAACCGTTGCGAATAGCCTGAAGGAGCGCCAGATATCCCAACTCGAACATATTCCGCGGCGTTGAGGGTCGAACATAAAAAAGCAATTTTCTGGTCGTGCGGGCGGCCAGACGTTGCGGATCAACCGGAAACGTGTCGATCGGATTTTCGAACGATGCCGATTGGTTGTCTCCGTCCGGCCGGGCAAACACGCCGATCTTGCTCTGCCGCACAAAATCCCGCAACAGCTCGCTAGAAAAAAGCGTGTACTGCGGCAGCGCAAAGGCGTGCCGGGCCAGCGCGTGCTGGGTGCCGTGGCAGTAAAAAATCGGTTCAAAATCCTGCGCTAAATAGATGAAGCGATCGCGCTGCACGTGCCGGAGGAGTTCATGCGCGATATAGCAGGCGCTCCAGCTCCGTGCGATGAACTGATCCCGCGGATTTACCTCAAGCGGTTGAACATCCTGCCAACAGTGGTACACTCCCACGTGTTGAAAAAAGTCCCTAAAACCGTCCCAGTGCTCGATATCTTGCGGCAGATTTGACCGCCGCCGGTCAGTCATGAGAAAACGAATCTGATACCCTTCCTGCATGAGCCGCTGCGCAAGATGGTAAGTGGCAATGTACCCGCCGAACAGATCCGTTACCGTATCGATGATGATGTTGACGCGCACCGGCGATGCCGGCGAAACGGAAACCGGTATCGGCGTGAGGAAATTATTGTTGATGCCCGGAAAAGTTCCCTTTTGAAAATATGTTTCGGAATGAAAAAACTCCACGTAGGGATCGGTGCGCAGGTTCCGAAGCGAGTACGCAAAAAAATTGGCCTTACCTTTCACTATGCGGCCAATTTTGCGCAATGCACGATACGGAAAACTGAGGACGCGCGGAATGTTTTGCATGGAAATCCATGAGCAATATTATGCTATGATGATGACATACGAAATGCATCGCCGTCAAACGGCGGATACTCGGCCGCGTACGAGATACGATACGACACCAACCACACTCTGCGCCGATTGTGCGACGAAGCAGAATTTTTAGCACACGGAAATGCAACGATCCGAACATCCAACCGCCACCATAGTACTGCTCACCAAAAACGGTGCGCGGTATCTTAAGGAAGTGCTCGCGCAAATTTTTGCGCAGAGAAGTGATTTTCCGTTCGAATGCATCGCGATCGATTCCGGCTCAACGGATGCGACGCTCGCAATTCTGGCCCGCTACCCGGTGCGCGTGGAGCGAATTTCCACCGAAAAATTCAATCACGGAGAAACGCGCAACTTTGGCGCGCGACTCGCCCGCGGAGAATTCATTGTCTTTCTAACCCAGGATGCCACACCGGAGAATGCACAATGGCTTTACCGCTTAGTCTCCCCGATGCAACAGAACCAGGAAATTACCGCCGTCTGCAGCCGGCAAATACCGCGTGAAACCTGCAATCCGGTCGTCGCCGGCCACCTGGAATCATCGTACCCCTTGTGCGCCAATGCAGAAGAAATCAAACATTTTTCCGCGGGCACAGTGGACCGACAAACACTGCGCCGCTGCATCACCCTCTCCAACGTGAGTGCGGCATACCGTACGGCGACGCTGCGACGAAACCCGTTTCCAAAAACCGATTTCGCCGAAGATGCGGCGTGGGAATGCTCCGCCCTGCGGCGCGGTGAAACCACTCTGTTCCAACCGCAATCGGTGGTGATACATTCTCACGCATATTCGCTAGGCGGATGGTTGCGGCGGTGCTACCTGCATGCCTGGGCGATGCAACAAATATATTTCCTTACTGATTCCGCACATCCAGTTTCTGCGTCGCATCGTAAAAGATCAATCCACTCAACCATCAAAAACGATTGGATCAACCTCGGCAAAAGAAATTTCCGCGGCGTGCGGCGTCTTGGCTGGGTTCTCTACGGGGTGGCCTGGCACGGGACGGCGATGCTGGGCACTGCGCTGGGTGCACGCGGCGAAAATAATCTCGGTTTGGTGCACCGACTACTCTCCCGGCGGCAGCATCTCTGGAAGACGGAACCCGAAAAAAATGCGGCGGCAACAATATCCCAAGGCGTTTCCCTCACGATGCCGCCGCAACCGATCACGCGGGTTCTCCATATCGTTGAGGCCACCCAAACCGGTGTTGGCCGGCACGTTTTGGATCTTATCACCCATGCGGATCGCAAGCGTTTTCAACCGGCGCTGTGCTATTCGCTGGAACGTTCGGACGCGCATTTTCGCGCCGCGCTGACCGCACTCCGCGCGCAGGGCGTACCGCTCTACGCAGTTCCCATGTTTAAAACATTCCGGCCGTTCAAAAATTTTCGGGCGGTCCGGGCGATTCGCGAAATTTTGCAGCACGGCCAATTCACGGTTATACATACGCACAGCTCGATTGCAGGAATGGTCGGCCGGTTCGCAGCGCGCCGCAGCCGCACGCCGGTAGTCATCTACACGCCCAACGGCTGGCCGTTTCTCTCAACGGGCGACCGCGCGCTGGCCGGTGCGTACCGCCAGCTTGAGCGCCGGGCCGCCAAATGGTGCGACCGCATTATCTGCGTTTCACGGCATGAACAAGAACTCGGCGTGCGTCTGCACATTGCACCGGCAGAAAAATTCGCCGTTATTCACAACGGCATTGATGCGGCGGCCATCACCGGCGACCGCCGGCAGGCGCGTCAAACGCTCGGACTGCCTGATGATGCCATCGCACTCGGGACAATCACCCGATTCGCCTACCAAAAAGACCCCCTGGGAATGCTCGAAGCGCTCGCACCGCTACTGCGCGAACAACAAAATCTGATGCTCATCGCAATCGGTGAGGGACCGCTCAAGGCGGCCGCCGAATCGACCGCCCGACATCTCGGCATTCAGCGCCAGGTTATGCTGACCGGTTTTCGCCAAGATGCGACCGCTCTGCTCTCCGGCTTTGACATGTTCCTGCTTCCCTCGCGCTATGAAGGCCTTTCCTATGCTATGCTGGAAGCAATGGCCGCCGGCCTGCCGATTATCACGACTGCGGGAGGAAATTCCGAAGCCGTTTCCGACGACGACAACGGGTTCATTGTCCCCGTGGGCGACCACTCCGCCCTGCGCACTGCGGTAAGCCGGCTCGTACAAGACCCGGCGCTGCGATCGCGCCTGGGTCGTCGCAGCCGCCAGAAAATTGAAAATTTCACGGTCCAACGGCAGGTCCAACTGACCGAATCGCTCTACGACCAGCGGTTGAAAGAATATCAAAACAAAGGATGATGACCTTGAATTTATTGATGACGATCGCAACCGTATGATATTTCTCCTGGTACTCAGCGATGCTCTCGGAATCGGATTAGCGTTCACCGCAAGTTATGCGGCGCGTCGCTGGGGGCCGCTGTCGCAATCGCTAGAAATTCTGCTGCCGTTCTCCGCATACCAGAAGGCTTTGCCGTTCGCCGTCGCGCTGTTTTTGCTGATCGCCTACCTGCGCGGATTGTACCGGCCCCACCGCCGCCTCAACCAGTTGAGTGAATCGTACGAGCTGGTAAAAGCAGTTACCGGCTGGGCGCTGTTGATCATGGCGGGCTCCTACCTGTCGAAGCAGGATTACTCGCGCATCATTGTCGTGAGCACGTGGGTGCTGAGCATCGGCACCATCACTATCGGCCGGTTGATTGCCGGCCGAACAATCCGGGTATTGGCGCAGCGCGGCATCGGCACCATCCGCGTCCTGGTCGTCGGTTCCGGCAAACCGGCACGCATCGTCGCGCAGGAACTCAAGCGGTACGAACGGCTTGGCTACCGCATCGTCGGCTGCGTCGGTGAGGGTGACTGCAACGGCGTTCCCTTACTGGGAGCAATCGGAGAAGCGCCGCCGCTGATCGCGCGGCACCGCATCAACCAAGTCTACGTGGCCGACCCGAGTCTTTCCTACGACGCGATCTTGAACCTCGTACACCGGTGCCCAAAATCCGACGTCGAGTTCCGCGTCGCGGCAAACATTTTTCCGCGGCTTCACGAACCGCACGCCCTCAACGAATTGGAGGGATTGCCGTCGCTTGACCTGCGAAAAATCCAGCCCAATGCGCTGCACCGTACCGTCAAACGCCTGCTGGACCTGGGACTTGGCGGAGTCATGCTCGTGGTCAGCGCTCCCCTCTGGCTGGCGATCACCTACCTGATCCGGCGTGACTCGGCCGGGCCGGCCGTCATCCGACAAACCCGCGTCGGGTACAAAGGCCACCGGTTCACATTGTATAAATTCCGTTCGATGTCAGCGTCGACCGACCGCGACGGCCCGCCGCCCACCGGCGAAGAAGACCCCCGCGTCACCCGCCTGGGCAAATTCCTCCGCCGCACCAGCCTCGACGAGCTGCCCCAGCTCCTCAACGTCCTGAAAGGCGACATGAGCCTGGTGGGACCGCGGCCCGAACTCGTGTCGCTTGCGGCCACGTACCGCGACTGGCAGTTCCGCCGGTTTGACGCCAAACCCGGCATGACCGGCCTCTGGCAAGTGCTCGGACGCAAAGACTTAAACCTCGAACAAAAACTCGAGTACGATTTTTACTACGTCAACAACCAGTCGCTACTGCTGGACCTCGTCATCCTCGTGCGCACGATCCCCGTCACCCTGTTTGGCCGCGGCGCGTATTAAAACCCGAATTTTCATTGCCGCAAATCGGGTGGATGAGAAGACGAGAACAATAAGGCGAGATCGTCGCGTCCAATGGACCGAAAAATGAAAAGGGATGACCCGATATACACCGCCGCTCCAATCGCAATGAGCAGGAAAAGCGGCAACTGATAACATGCGAAGAGCAGCAGCCACAGCAGCATACCGTTGGCTGCAATATACGGCCAGAACGTAAAGTCAACCGCGAAGGGGATCGCGCCATACATCAACAAGAAATAAACGATCTCAGCGATCAGCGTCGCCGCTGCCGCGCCGGAAATCGACCAGCGGGGAATAAAAAACAGGTTCAAAACGATATTCAGCACCATCGTCGATGCGATGATTTTGCTTGCGATCCTTTCCTTGTCCAAACAAACCAGGAGCGTCCCGCACACCGCATTGAGAAAAACGAAAACCTCGGCGACGATCAAAATCGCCAGCGGAGAAACCGCGGGCGAAAATTCGGCGGGGTAGATCAGGGCAATAATCCGCGGGGACAGCACGGCAATTCCGATCGCCATCGGAACTCCAGCCACCAGGAGGAATTTTACGGTCTTATTGTACAGTCGGACGAGCTTCGGCGGATCATGGTGGTACAGCTGCCGTAGGGACGGGAACATCGCCATAAAAATAACGGCAGGAAAAAAGTTGAATACATTGACGATCGCGTACGCCGCATTGTACCAACCGACGGGCCGGTAACCGGAAAAAAATTGGATCATCACTGTATCGATTTTCGTGTACACGGCATACGAAATGGCAAAGAACAAAAACGGCATAGCGCGCCTGCCCAAGGCGGCATACTTTCCCCATCCCCGGGGGAAATGGAACTTTAACTGCAGGTGCCGGAATTGATACAGGTACGAACACAGAATCGCCAGTAAATATCCGCCCAGATAGGCGCGCAGCGAACACCCCAGCGCGAGGAGTATGAACCCCAAAACCACCGAAATACCCCGTTCCAAAATGAGGGCGACTGATTTGTACCTAAATCTGTTCTGGGAGGTGAAATAGACGTTGTTTGACTCGCGCAGCGAGTTGACAAACAGGATAAGGAAAAACAGAACGAGCTCAGGGACGATATCGCCATGCACCGCAAACCCGTACAGCAACACGCCGCCAAAAAGCAACGCTGACAACGCGCATTTTATCGCATTCAACAAATTCCATTCTTCCTCCAGATTGGTCACGTCGGTCGACCACCGCCGGGCAAAATACATCCCCGCCCCGATTTCCGTGAAGGTGAACAGAATGCTTTCAAAAGATTTCGCAAAATTGTATATCCCGTACTGGTAGTCACCGATTTTGCGGACAAAATAGATGATGAACAAAAAACCGACCAAATAATTAAACAGGTCGGCCACAATGATCCATGATACGTTACCGAAAATTATCTTCCGATAGCTGGTGCGTCTCATATACTTCGATGGATGATCCGCGTACGAAACCAATGTGAGAAAGAGAGGCCAACGTTTCCGGAGCGGCCCGATCAAAAATTTTCCGCCACTCGTTGTGCGTTTCAAACCGCGGGGCAAAAGCGAACTTGCCTAGATGCAACGGCATGCCCGTTCCATATTTCTGGCACTGGGCAAGGATCACCTCCATATCCGACATACTGCAAAGACCCGACCATCCGGTTCACGGATCCTGAACAAATTTTTGCATCCCCGGATACGATACCAACAATTCCGCACATAAAGCGCTCCATTGACGATACAAGTAGATTGTGGTAATTTTAGCATAAATATCGCCAAAATCAAACGTTCGAACAACCAAATTTAACTCATGTATTTGCCGAGCGGTAAAATTTCATCCACTGCCGGATTCACCCTCATGAAACTTCGAAAAAAGTATGGCTCCGAGAATGGCATCCGTGGGGCGCAAAATTCTGCATTCCGGCCGGCGATTCGTCCGGTACGGAAGTTTTCTTAAGGATTACCGGATCTTCAAACAACTCGCTGGGGATAGCAGCCGATTCCCCGTGCATTGGCAAAATCGCAGTCCCAGGCTGGGAGAAAAAACTGGAGCGACCGACTTTGACCGCCACTACATCTATCACACCGCCTGGGCAGCCCGCACGCTGAAAAAGATCAACCCCGATTATCACGTTGATATCTCTTCAACGCTCTATTTTTGCGCCATCGCGTCGGCGTTCGTTCCAATACGCTACTATGAATACCGACCACCGGATTTGTCGTTGCCCAATCTCGATGTCGCCCACGCCGATTTGCTCCATCTCCCATTCGCTGACCACACCGTTGCGTCGCTCTCGTGCCTCCACGTGATCGAGCATGTCGGATTGGGCCGATACGGCGATTTGCTTGATCCGGAGGGCGACATGAAAGCCATACGGGAGTTGCAGCGCGTAGTCGCGCCCGGCGGTTCTCTGCTGGTCGTCGTACCCGTCGGCCGTCCGATGCTGCACTTCAACGCCCATCGCGTGTACCGGTACGACCAGTTCCGCACGTACTTCAAGCAAATGAAATTAAAGGAATTTGTTTTCATCTCAGAACGCGGCGGCCCGTTGATGGTGAACGCTGCGCCACAAGCAACCGAACAGGAAGCATACGGCTGCGGCTGTTTTTGGTTCACAAAATTATGAAAAGCATATGATTTTTGTCAAACTGATCGGTGGATTAGGAAACCAACTCTTTCAGTACGCTGCCGGTCGGCGGCTCGCTCATCACCACCAGACCGAGCTCAAGCTGGACATTTCCGCTTACGAGACCTATGCGCTCAGACAGTATGCGCTAAAAAATTTTAACATTATTGAAAATATCGCCTCGTCGAAAGAAATGCAAAGATACCACCAACCGCCGTGGAAAAGATTGGCGGACGGATTGAAGAAATACTCACGGAGAAGCGTGATTCGAGAACGAACACTCCGTTTCGATCCGCGGGTATTGGAACTCCCTGATAATGTCTGTCTCCAGGGGTACTGGGCGAGTGAGCGCTATTTCAAGGACATTGAAAGTATCGTTCACCGCGAATTCACGCTCCGTTTTCCTATGAGCGCGACCGCGCAGGCGATCACCCGTGCCATTACCCAAAGCAACGCCGTTTCCATTCATATCCGACGCGGCGATTACGCACAGAACGAACACACCCGGGAAGTACACGGCCTCTGTCCGTTGGAGTATTACCGAACCGCGAGTGACCTGATGGCCCGTCAGGTCGGCAATTTTTCCCTGTTCGTATTCACGGATGACATCGCATGGGCGAAGGAGCACTTCATACTCCCATACCCCACAACCTTCGTTTCCGGCCAGCCAGGTCTAACGGACCACGAGGAGCTCATCCTGCACAGCAACTGCCAACACCACATTATCGCCAACAGCACGTTCAGCTGGTGGGGAGCGTGGCTGTCAGGGAATCCGAATAAAATCGTAATTGCTCCGAAGCGATGGTTCCGTGATCCCTCGCTGAGTGCAGCCGACTTATTGCCTCCCTCTTGGATTACCTTATGAGGGGATATTTTTTTCGCTGGTATTTGAGAAGCGTAAAATTCCTCTCGCGATACCGGTTCAGTAATCTGCGGCCAGTCAAAACTACCCATCGAGTGATAAAACGATTACTGAAACCAAATACAATCTCAGCGCAAGGGCACCGATTTCACTTTAATCCATCCGATAAGTCCGTCGCCCAGGAGCTCGTGCTCCATCGAACATTTGAGCCGCTCACGACGAAAGTTTTTGAAGGCGTGATCAAACCGGGAATGACGGTCGTGGATCTTGGGGCCAACATCGGCTACTTCACGTTACTGGCTGCACGCCTGGTCGGCCATGAAGGGAAGGTCTTCGCCTTTGAGCCGGAACCGAAAAATTTTTCGCTTCTGCAGAAAAATATTTCTGATAATCACTACCGCAATATTGTCGCGGTACAAAGTGCGGTGACCGACAAAATTGCCACAGTAAAATTATTTTTAAGCCGTACGAATAAAGGCGGTCACAGTTTACTGCCGCCGCAAGATTCGGAAGGCGCGGTACTGGTACCGTCAATGTCCATCAATTCCTACTTCGCGAATTCCCCCTCCCACATCGATCTGATCAAAATGGACATCGAGGGCGCCGAGCCGTTAGCGCTGAACGGTATGGAAGAAGTCCTCAAAAAGAACCCAAACATCATCCTGATCACGGAGTTCAATCCAACCGTGATACGCAAGGGTGGCTGCCGGCCGGAATTGTTTCTCCAAATGCTGCAACGCCACTTCCCCACGATCATTGAAATTGATGAAGAGAATAGCCAATTCCACACCATCGGCGACGCTCGAACACTCCAACCGATCTTTAACGACGCCAACTACTACCATAACCTCATCTGCCTGCGCAACACCGTCGACTTTGGCTGGCTGATGGCCTCGGTATCTCATGCCCGCACCTAGCACCCATCCCCTGGTTTCCGTTATCATACCGACACGAAACCGTGCTGAAATGCTTGCATCATGTGTCGGAAACATTTTTAAGCAAACATACCCCAACTATGAACTTATCATTGTTGATGATGGCAGTACCGACAATTCCAAAGAGGTGATCAACCGTATCCGCGTCAGCCAACCGACGGGAAAAATTGACTATCGGCGGCAACCACACAGCGGTCCGTCGGCGGCGCGCAATACCGGAATCGCTTGCGCCCGCGGTGAATACATCGCCTTCTGCGATGATGACGATGCCTGGCATCCCCAAAAACTCTCTGACCAAATTGCGTTTCTACTGGCGCACCAAGAGATAAAAATTTGTTTCACCAATGGTTATTACGCGAGCGGAAAAAAAACCCTGCGGCATCTCATTTTCCCGCATCCGCCGCGATTAGACCTCAAAGATTTCCTGCTCCAAAACCCCGTTCCCCTTTCTAGTGTTGTCATGCACCGCGCGTGTTTCCGGGAAGTCGGCGGATTTGATGAAACCCTGCGCGTCTGTGAGGATTACGACTTGTGGTTACGGATGCGGACGCGTTATTCATTTTCTATGATTGACGTCCCGCTGTTCACCTATCAATGCCATACCGAGAACGCAACGAATGATTTCGAGCGATTAGCCCGAACTAGACTCCGGCTTATCCAGCGCACGTACGCTGCGTGGGTGGCGGAAAATCCCGGTATATTCAGCACCGCCGAAAAACGGCAGATTGAAAGCACCATCGCGTTGCGAGAAGGGAAGTGCTGCTTCTTTTTTGACAAACAACGGCGGCCGGCCATCAAACAATGCATCCGGGCATTAAGAATCTCTCCCGGGAACCGACGAGCATATTTGTATTTTGTCTTATACCTCATGGGGAACGGATTTTTTTCCGCCATCTACATACCGGCGTACGAGAAACTGTTTCACCGACCATACCTACGGAGCGCCTAAATTTTACGTGCATCTACCCACGGTATGCAATCTCATCCTTCTCCCCTCGTCAGCGTCATTCTGCCTACCTACAACCGTGCGGACTTCGTGGGACGCGCGATAACGAGTATCGTTGGCCAGACCTACCGTAACCTCGAACTCATTATCGTCAACGACGGCGGGACCGACCACACGGACGAAATTATCGCTCAGTACCGCGACGCGAGAATCCATTATGTCAAAAAATCAAACGGAGGCCTGGCCTCGGCCCGAAACTTCGGCCTCCAGCACGCCCGGGGCGAATATATTGTATTCTGTGATGACGATGACTGGTTTTTGCCGGAAAAACTGATGCGCCAGGTTGAGTTTATGATTTCGCGCGATCTTTTGATTTCTTACACCAACGTTTGGGTTCAATCCGAAGACGGACGGCGAACGCTAGCTTTTCGCAAACCGCCGAAATACCCGGCCGCTGCTGCCCTCACGCGCAATCTCGCTCCTGTGATGGCATTCATGGTGCAACGGAAATGTTTCGCAGTTATCGGCGGATTTGATGAAAGTTTGCCCGCCTGCGAAGATTACGATTTCTGGTTACGCGCACTGCGCCGTTACGACTGCGTTCCCCTCAACATCCCCCTGGCCGTTTACTGGCACCATCTCGACAATATGGTGAGTGATAAGCAGCTCATGTCTCGATACATGAATATCGTGGCCCAAAAAAATTTGGACGCCTTGATCCTGGCGCGGCCGAAAGAAATTTCGCCGTCAATTGAACGTCGTGCGATGAGACACTACCGGCTGCGCGACGCCAAACGGGAATTCCGCGACCATCGCTACGGCCGTGCACTCTTTGCCATGTTTTCCGCCGTTTCGCAGCGAGCCCGTCCCAGACAACCACCGACGCGATAATAATACAAGCAAACCATGGTTTCCGTAATTATTGTCACATACAATTCGGGCTTGCACATCCGGCGCTGCCTGAATGCATTGCATGAGTCGGCAGCCCTATTGGGCGAGATCATCGTCGTTGACAACGCCTCGACCGACGATAGCGCCACCCTTGTCCGGCAGCATTTCCCGCAGGTACACCTCATCGTGAACGTCGAAAACCGCGGATTTGCCGCAGCGGCAAACCTTGGATTTCGCGCCAGCCAGGGCTCGACGATATTTTTGCTCAACCCGGACACGGTCGCCAATGCAGCAGCGGTACGGCACATGGCGGACCTGCTCATCCACGATACAAAAATTGCCGCCGTCGGCTGCCAACTCCGCAATCTCGACGATACAATCCAGCCTTCAGCTGGCCGCTTTCCGACTATCGCAAATCTCACGGTCAACCGCACGCCGATCCTCAAGTATCTGCTGCCGTCGTATTGTGATTTTCGCCGTTCATACTACCGCCGACCGCAGACGCCGGATTGGCTTTCCGGCGCGTGCCTGATGGTGCAGCGACGCGCGTTTC
This sequence comes from Patescibacteria group bacterium, assembly GCA_028712155.1. Classification (GTDB taxonomy): domain Bacteria; phylum Patescibacteriota; class Patescibacteriia; order Buchananbacterales; family GWA2-38-13; genus VMFR01. The sequence goes on from JAQTQO010000002.1 coordinate 50,136, forward strand.
AAAGCGTCGGCGGATTCGACGAAAAATATTTCATGTACGGTGAGGACGTGGATCTCTGCTACCGCCTCCGCCGTACCGGCTGGCACATCGCGTACACGCCAACAGCTCACGTCATGCATGCCGACGAAGGGAAAACTGCGGCAAAAAAAATCGACAAATTCATCAACCTCCGCCGCGGTTTGTTGCGATTTTACCGCCAGCACTACCCTCCATCCGCGCTCACGCGCTTCCGAGTGGTACTGCACACCGAGCTCTTTTTCAGACGGCTGACCTCAACCCAACCAGCGCACAGACAAGCCTATCGAGATCTCATCGCAGAACTCTCGTCCACCCCATGAATATCCTCTTTATCACCGCGCCGGAGCCGCCCAATCTTTTCCACCGCATCCGGGCGCTGAATTTGATCAAGTATCTCGGCCGCGACCACGCGGTGCACCTCGTGTCGCTCACGGGCAATCAACATCCCAACAGTGACGGCCTACGGCCCTGGTGCAACGAAAGCCGCCTCGTGTACCAGCCGAAATGGCGGGCGCTCGTAAATTGCCTGCGTTCCATCGCCACGCTGACGCCGCTGGAAGTCGCGTACTGCACCAGCAAGGGTATGAACGATGCGGTAAAAACAATTCTGAAAAAATCACCGATCGACCTCATCTACATCAAGCGTTTGCGCAGCATTCAGTTTGTCCCTCCCGATACCACGGTTCCCTGCATTGTAGACACCACCGACGCGATGAGCTGGTACTACCGCCAAGCCAAGCGCGCCGTGCCGTGGTACCGCAAACCGCTTTTTTATCACGAAGCGCGCACCTACCGCGATTACGAACGGCAACTGTTGAAGCGCTTTCCGTATTGGGTGGTGTGCTCGCCGCTTGATGCCGAGTATTTGAAAACGATGGCGCCGCCGGAGGCAAAATTTTGGGTCATCCCCAACGGCGTTGACACGGAGTATTTCCGGCCGATTACCCGGGTACCCGAAACCAACACGATACTCTTTTCCGGCCTGATGGATAAATTCGTCAACGTCCAGGCCGCCATCTTCTTGGTTAAAGAAATTCTACCGCACATTACCCGGGCGGTGCCGAATGTTGTCGTCTACCTCGTCGGCCCCAAACCGTCGGTATCCGTCCGCCGGCTGGCGTCACAAAACGTCAAAGTTATCGGTGTTGCACCCGATTTGCGGGAATACCTTGCCCGCGGTCAAGTGGTCGCTTGCCCGGTGCAAACCGGCGTGGGGACGCGGAACAAGATCCTGCAGGCCTGGGCCGTCGGGCGTCCGGTCGTGACCACCACCAAAGGATTGGAAGGGCTGGAAGGCGCCAACGAACGGGACGTCCTTTGCGCCGACACGGCAATGGATTTCGCCCGCCAGACCGTCCGATTGCTGCAGGATGCCGCACTCCGGCAGCGGTTAGCGGAAAACGGACTTGCGCTCGTGCGGGAACGGTATGCAATGGAAATTATCATTCAACGCGTCAACGAACTGCTCGAAACGGTGCGGCGAATGAAGCCGCGGGCGGATTGAACCCCGCCGCATGCGGGGCAGCCGGCAGTTGCCGGCCATTGCCCAAAGCGTTACAATAGCCTGGTGCAGCTGTTATGAAAATTCTCCTGTTCGTCAGCGACATGGTCGCAACGGTAGCGGCCTTTTTCGTAGCGTACGCGATCCGCAATGTCGGCCCGCTGCGAAATACTTTCGACACCATCCACCAGCCGTTTGGAGTGTACCTGGCCGCCCTGCCGGTCGCCGTCGCCCTACTGCTGCTGATCTTGCGTTTGCGCGGCCTCTACCACCCCCGGAGTCGCATGTACACCGGCCAGGAAGTGCTGATGGTGATCCAATCCGTCACCCTCTGGGCGCTGCTGATCGCCGCCGGATCGTACTTCGTGAAGTACGACTACTCGCGGGTCATCGTGACGTTATTTTGGTTGACGACGATATTCGCCGTAAGTTTCGGCCGGTTCCTGGTCGGACGATTCGCCCTGCACTTAGCCGAGGACAGCGCCCTTTGCACCAACGTTATCATTGTCGGTACCGGACGACCCGCCAAAACTATCGCCCGACAGCTGCAGCAATATTTCCGGCATGGCTACCGGCTGATTGGTTTTGTCGGCGGCAACGGTGGCACGGAACCGACGCTGGGACCGCTGGCTGATCTGCCGCAGCTTTTAAAAACCCACCGGATCTCGCAGGTGTACTGCGTCGAACCGTCGCTGGCGTACCGGCAGGTCCTTGACCTCATCAACGGCTGTCCCAAATCCGATGTGGAATTTCTCATCACCGCGAATATCTTTCCTCACCTCGGACACACCACGCTGCCGTACGAACTGGGGACTATCCCGTCCCTCGACCTGAAAAAAGCCCGGCCGACGACGATCTACCGCATGGCCAAACGGGCGATGGACCTTACCGCCGGCGCCGCCGGGCTGATCGTCAGCTCTCCGTTGTGGCTGGCTATCGCCTGGGCGATAAAATCAGACTCCCCCGGCCCGGTCATCATCCGCCAAACCCGCGTCGGAAAAGACGGGCACACATTTACGCTCTACAAATTCCGCACTATGGTGGCGGAGACCAACACGTACGCGCCCGCGCCGCAATCCAATAACGACCAGCGGATTACCCGGATCGGCCGCATCTTGCGTCGCTTCAGCCTCGACGAGCTGCCGCAATTCTTGAACGTCGTCCGCGGCGAGATGAGCCTGGTCGGACCGCGCCCCGAAATGCCATTCATCGTACAGCATTATGAGGAATGGCAAAAAAGACGTTTGGCCGTAAAACCGGGACTGACCGGGCTGTGGCAAATCCTCGGCCGCAAGGATTTGCCCTTGCATGATAATCTGGAGTACGATTTCTACTACGTCAATAACCAGTCGCTGCTGCTGGATTTGGAAATCTTGGTGCGCACCGTCCCGCAGATCATTTTTGGAAAAGGAGCGTACTAAAAAAAATTAAATTTAGGAATTCATCCCGCCCCTGGCGGGACTCCAATATTTTTTGGCTTTGCGCCTAACGTTGTAAACTAATCCCATGCTTTCCCAGCACTACTCACGATACATTTTTTGGGGGCTTTTCGCTCTGGTGCCGATAACGACGATACTCGGCTGGTCAACCCGGCAAATCTGGGGAACCCTGCTGGTTTCCGGCATCGTCTTCACGCTGCTTTTTTTGGACGCCCTGGGCGGCTGGCACGAACCACGCCAACGCCTGCCGCTCCCCCTGCTCATGTTTGCCGGGTTGCTGCTCACCGCAACCCTGGTTTCCACGTACGCATATGCTTCACTCATCGTCCTGCTCCAGTTCGGGGCAGGCTGCGCCGTCTTCTCCCTGGCCCAACGCCACGGTCAACCGGCTGCACGACAGCAATGGATCAGCGCCGCGCTCATCGCCGGCGGTGCCGTTTCCGCCGCGTACGCCGTCGCGCAGACTTTTCAGCTCAAAAACTTAGAAACCGGGGTCGGCGCCACGTTCATTTGGAAAAACACACTGGCCGGCTTTTTGACGCTCGTTGCGCCGCTCGCGCTCACGGCGTACCTGGGGACGGCGCAGCGTTGGTTAAAAGTACTGCTTGGCATTGCCCTGGCAATGTTTGGCACCGCGCTCTATTTCACCAATTCGCAGGCGGCATGGCTTGCCACTGCCATCGGGGGCGTGATAGTCATTTGGGGAAATGCCGTCCACGGGCAACGGTCGACTCCTGCGGTTCTCAAGTCGCTGATCGTTCCCGCGGCGTTGACCCTGACGGCAATCGTTGCCATTTTTCAGGCCAATGCCCGCTTGTACCCCGCGACGAGCGCCACCGCTGCCACGGCAACGGTTATCACCACGATCCCCGCCTCTTCAATCCAATCCCGCCTGTCCTACTGGGCGACGAGCTGGGAAATCGTCAAGGATTTTCCGCTGCTGGGCGTCGGCCCGGGCAACTTTGCGACGTGGTACGCCCACAAATTCACCCAGCCGTGGCTCTATGTCATCAGCCCGCACAATTACCTGGTGTACCTGGCGGTGACCGCCGGAATTCCCGCGACGATAGTTTTTTTGTGGTTTGTGCTGCAGGCCGCCGTGCAGACGCGGCGGTGGCTTAGGCACGCGCGAACCGAGAAATTCCCCGCACAACGCTTTGCGCTGGTGCTCGCTTGGGCGGCGGCGGGTACGTGCCTGTTGCTGCACAGCCTGCTCGATTTAAGCCTGGAAGTTCCGGCGATCAGCCTGCTATGGTGGCTCGTGCTCGGTCTGCTGTACGCCAATCTCGAGGCAGATGCGCCAAGGCAGGCTGCGCGCGCCGGCGGAAACATCGGGCGGCTGGTGCTCGCTTCCGGGTTCGTGGGGATGGTCATGGCCGCCCTGTTCGCCGACAACTACTACCAACGGGCATTTTCCCTGCAGGGGGGAATCGGCCAGGCCGAGGAACGATTACGGTTGCTGGAGCAATCGCGACGGCTGATGCCGTGGTCGGCCGACACCATCGAGGCGATTGCCGTTGCTCATTGGGATGCCGTGCTGGAACACGTCGGCGACCGGCAAACCCACATGGATGCAGCGCTGACTGCGGCACAGTCCGCGGTCGCCCTTGATCCGGCCGCCGCGCATCGTCACTGGGTGCTCGGCAGGATGTATTCCCAGGTGCACACGCCGCAGCGCCCGTACGGAGCGCTGGCCATCGCCCACCTGCAGCAAGCCATTGCGTACGACTTCCATGACCCGGGCTACTATAGAACACTGGCGGAAGCCTACCTGCGTTTTGATCTGCGGCGACAGGCCCGCCAAACCATTGATGCCGGTCTCGCCCTTTACCCGCCGGAGGAAATCTCGCGCATCGTGGCCGGGGCGGTCGTCTACGAGCAGTTCGGGCTCAGGGAACGACTCGAGCAACTCAAGGAACTCCGGCAGTACACGGAACCAAAACCGAATTGAGCAGTAGGGGCACGGCATTCCCCACATTTACATAAACAACCCCGCTCCGATTTTCATCGGAGCGGGGGTACCTTATGTAGACCTCAATTTCCTTCTAGTGCAGACACGTGGCGTAGATCCCGGTTTCGGTCGTGCAGTTAACACCGGCGATCAACGGTCCAGTCGCGCCGTCCGGATCGTTTTCCAGACGGAAATGGATGTTGTAATTATTACAGTTGGCGGCACAGGTGCTGCCAGCAGTCATCGTGAAGTACGCGTAGTTGCACTTCGTAGTTGCTGACCCGCCCTGCGCACAGGCAACTCCTGCAGCGACATTATCCGGATCCCGTGGGGCTGAAGCGAGGTACAGCGGTGAAGCGCAACTCCCCTGAGTCGTCTTCCAGCCACTGGCCGAATCAAGACAGAACAGCTGCGAACCAATTTCCGCTGACGCCGCGAGCGGGTAGTACTGTTTGTCGTTGAAGTAGAGCTCCAGTGCGGTCTGGACTTGCTTCATGTCCGAGGTGCGCTTGGAATCCCGCGCCTTCGACCGCGCCGAACTCAGCGCGACGATCGCGAGCGTCGACAGCAAGCCGATGATGGCAATGACCACCAACAGCTCGATGAGCGTAAACCCTTTTCGTGCTTTCATTGTGTCACCCCCTTCCCGATTGTTTCCCTTCACTGTTCCACCTGGTATAAAAGGGAAACCGAAAAACCCTTCGATTTAATTGAATTATACATTATTTTCTGGAACTCCGCCAGGGAATAACTTATCAACAGTTCAATACTGATAAATTTGAATCCACGATGATCTCGCACTGAATCAAAAACGATCATTCCCATCCGTATCCGATCAAAGTACACTCGTAAAAAATCAATAATTTAGCTCATAGATTGGCCCGAATCCGCCATCTGGAGCCAAAATGACTACAGGCGAAAAAATCTTCAGAAACATATTAGGCCACAAAATAACATAAAAAGCAAAAAAATATCCGTCACACCGCTTCCGTAAGTTTATAGAGCGGCAAGATCACGGCAGCAACCATTAATCCGACGGCCACGGCCATGGTGGCAATCACCATAGGCTCAATCAGGCTGACGAGATTGCGCACCACGTTGTCAATCTCACGGGTGTAAAAATCCGTCATTTTCTCCAGCACATGATCAATCCGCCCGGTCTTTTCGCCGACGTTGAGCATCTGCGACACCATGAACGGCACCACCGGACTGTGCAAAAATACCGAGGCAATGGGATTGCCGTCTTCCACTTCGCGGATGGTGGCTAAAATCACCTTGCGGTAAACTTCGTTGCCCACCACGTCGGCGGTGATCGCCAGCGCCTGCGGCAAGTTCACGCCGCCGACAATCAGCGTGTGCAGGCTCCGGCTGAAACGCACCAGGGCAATGCGCTGGTACAGCTTGCCGAACACCGGCACCCGCAGCTTCACGGTATCCCACGCCAGCCTTCCGGCGGGCGTCCGAAGCGAATAGTACCCGCCGACGGCAAGCCCGACGAGCGTGAGCAGCAAGAGCAGCCACCAGTGCTGTAAAATATCACTCGCAGTAATCAGAATTTTGGTCGAAAGCGGCAGCTCCACGCCGCTTTCGATGAGAATGTCGGTAATTTTCGGGATCACATATACCATCATCAGCACGCCCACCACGACCAGGCCGGAGAGGATGAAAATCGGATAAATCATCGCACCTTTGATGCGGGAAGTCAGGTCGTAATCTTTCTCGAGCTGATTAGCCAGGTACTCGAGCACCTCGTCAAGCTTGCCGGAAGTTTCACCCGAACGGATGATGTTGACGTAAAAGCTGTCAAAAACACGCCGGTGCCGCCCGAGCGCCACGGACAGCTTGGTACCGGCTTCAACGTCATCGGCGATTTCCGAAACGGCCACCTTGAGGTGTTTGTTCGGCGTCTGGGCGATGAGGATGCGCAGCGACTGCACGAGCGGAACATTGGCGGATACCAAAACCGCCAGCTGGCGCGAGAATACGACCGTGTCGCGCACTTTGATATGCTTGAGGAACGAGAGGGAAACCCCGAGGATGCCCCCGGATACCGGATGGAGGTACAGGATGGTCAGCCCGCGCTCGCGGAGACTTTCGACGGCCAGGTCTTCGCTCGCCGCCTGCACCAATCCGGAAATGGTCGTATTCTCGCTGGTTCGCGCTTTGTAGGAAAATTCAGGCACAGAAAAAATTCAAAATTATGGAGTCCCGCCCAGGACGGGACGGAATAATTACCTCAATTTTGCATTTTGCATTTTCTTATCCGTATCCCCGGATCATCATCCGCAGATTCTCCGGATCAATCGCTTCCGCCAGCGCCGCCGCGCCGGAGATCGTACCGGCCTTCACCAGCGCCGACAACGACTGGTCGAGACTGACCATTCCTTCCTGCTGGGATGTCTGCAGCACTGACTGCAGCTGTGCCATGCGGCCGTCGCGGAACAACGACCGCGTCGCCGGCGTGGCCGTGAGCACCTCCAGCGCCGCCACCCGTCCGCCGGAGATCCGCGGGAGCAAGCGCTGGCAGACCACTGCTTCAAGGCATTCCGCCAGCTGCTCCTGGGCCAACCCCCGGTTCTCGCTCGGGTACACGGCGATCATCCGCTCGATCGCCTGCACGGCCGAAACGGCGTTCATGACCACGTAGACCAGCCGCCCGAACGCGGCCAGTTCGATGGCCGCACGCAGGGTGCCCGGCTCATCATTCTCGCCGACCAGGATCACCGTCACGTCCTCCTGGTTGCATTCCTCGAGCGCCTGCAGGAAACTCGGCACGTCCCGGCCGACTTCGCGCTGCACCACGATGCTTTTCGCGCTGGTGATCAAATACTCCACCGGCTGCTCAATCGTCAAAATATTCTCCGAGCGGGTTTCGTTCACCTGCTGCACGATCGCCGCCGCCGTCGTGCTGCGCCCGGAATTATAGGGACCGGACACGATGACCAAACCGCGGCGAATTTCCACCAAACGGGCAATGGCCTGAGGCAGGCCGAGCTGCTGTAGATTCGGCACGGTCGTGGGCACCAGCCGCAAGGTGAATGCCAATCCCCCCCGCTGGTAGTACGCCGTCACCCGCAGCCGGAGCTTGCCTTCGAACAGAAAGACGAAACGCACCAAGCGATGCCGCTCAAGCGCTTCCTGCTGCGCAGCGTCGAGCAGCTCGCCTTTGAGCTCTTCCAAAAAATCCTTGGTCAGCACCTCGGCGTCGGTCAGTTCGATCAAACCGGAATCCATGCGCAGCACCGGCAATCCGCCGGCGAGCAAGTGGATGTCCGAAGCCTGACGCTTGGACGCCATCCCGATAATCTTCCCCAGCAAAAGGTGAATGGCCGTTTTCATACCTTGATGACCGCCTTAATTTTTTTGACTACTTCCGACGGCATAAAATGCGCCTTGATCAGGTAGTCGGCCGCCCCAAGCTCCAATCCCCGCCGCACTTCGTCCCGCTGGCTCAAGTTGGTCAGTAAGATGACCGGGATGGCTTTACCCGCCGGGTCTTCGCGCAGTGTTTTGAGCACCTCAAAGCCGTCCATCTTGGGCAGAATGATATCCAGCAGCACCAGATCCGGGTGTTTCTCGCGCGCGAGTTTCAAACCTTTTTTGCCGTCGGCAGCCGTCACCACCTCAAACCCTTCAAGGTTGAGCTTGGTGGCATACAGTTCGGACAGAAACTCATCGTCTTCGACCAGGAGAATGACGGGTTTTGACTTGGGCATAGGCTAAAGTTGGCGGGCAAGATAAGCGCAAAACGTAAAAATTGCAGCGTAAATTTCAAAACTTTGTAAATGTTTCTCGCTTAACGCTTTTACAGTTTCGTCACCCGATAGATCTCCTCCAACGTGGTTTTACCTTGCAGCACCTTCACCAGCCCGTCCTGCCGGAGGGTAATATACTCCTGCTTGCCAAGCTGGGTCTCAACGTCCTTGCCGCGGAATCCGGTCGTAATGAGCTCCTGCAGCTCCGGAGTGAACTCCACGACTTCCGCCACCGCGATCCGTCCGAGGTAACCGGTGTTCCCGCACCGCGAGCATCCCTTACCCTTCCAGAACTGAAATTTCTCCCGCGACAGATCGGTCGGCCAGTGTTTGTTGGGGACCGCCGCAATTTCGGCCGCCAGGCCCTTTTCCATTACGGCCGGCATCTTCAAGGGTTCGCGGCAATGCTCGCAGATCCGCCGCGCCAGCCGCTGCGCCACGACCGCGTTGACCGTCGAGGACAGCAGGAACGGTTCCACTCCCATATCCAGCAACCGCGGCACCGCGCCGATCGCATCATTGGTGTGCAGCGTCGAGAGTACCAGGTGGCCGGTGAGGCTGGCGTGCGTCACCAGCTCCGCCGATTCCTGGTCGCGGATCTCCCCCAACATGATAATGTTGGGATCCTGCCGCAGGATCGAGCGCAATCCCGAGGCGAACGAGTACCCCACGTCCGGATTGATCTGGGATTGGTTGATGCCTTCGACCGAGTACTCGACCGGATCCTCCAGGGTGATGATATTGACTCCCTCCTTGTTGAGCAGCGTCAGCACGGTGTAAAGCGTCGTGGTCTTGCCGGATCCCGTCGGGCCGGTCAGGAGCAGCAACCCGTGGGGCTTGGCAATACTGGCTACGATCGCCGCGATATGCGGCTCGGAAAATCCCAGGTCTTGCAGCGTCGGCACCTTGAAGCTGGCATCCAAAACGCGCATCACCACCTTTTCGCCTTCAAACAGCGGCAGGGTGGAGACGCGGAAATCCACGTCCCGCCCCTCGATCGTCAGGCGGATGCGGCCATCCTGAGGCTTGCGGGTTTCATCCAGCCGGAGATTGGCGAGCACCTTGATCCGCGCGACGATCGCCGAATGGATGTAGCGCGGCAGATGCAGGCTGGTGCGCAGCATCCCGTCAATGCGGTAGCGGACCCGCGTTTCATGCGGCTCCGGCTCGATGTGGATATCGGAGGCGCGGCCGTCAATGGCGTGGCGAATGATCACCAGTACCATTTTGGAGACCGGCGCGGACCGGACGACCTCCTGGAGGTCTTTGGGCATCACCCGCAGCTCTTCATCAACCTCTTTCTCCGTGACGCCGGCGAGCGCCTCCTCGGCTTCCTTATTGAGCTCGCCGTACTGCCGGCTGACCTGCCGCAAGCCGCTCGCGGAGACAATATAGTAGCGGACCGTCAGGCTTCCCTCTTGCGCCAGGAAATCCACCGCTTCGATCGCCTTGAAATTCTGCGGGTCAACGAGAGCGACCTTGATTTCATTGCCGCGCCGCTCAAACGCAACCATCTGGTAATTCTCAGCGACCGTCGGGGGCAGCGTATTGAGTACGGCCGGCGGAATCGTCCGTCCGGCGAGATCAATGTAGGGCACGCCCAGCATTTCCCCCTTCACCTTGGTCAACGTCTCTTCGTCCACCCACCCTTCTTTCAGCATGGCGGATTCCACGCCGACAGGGTCCTCAGCGCCTTTGGCCCCCAGCTTGGTTGCCTGCTCGGCGGTGATCAATTTTCGCTCCACCAAGGCAGCGATGAGTTTTCCCGTTTCAACCGGCATAGTAAAAAAATTTCGAATTTTGAGTTTCGAATGAACCTGAAATGACCGGATGTTGCAGATCTTGCATCATGGAATTTGTATGTTGCCGCGGCGAAATTATGAATGGTCGTTATTCGGCGGGTGTCGTGGTTGCGCCGGCAAACGCAGGCGGAGCAAAGGGATTCTCTTTTCCGGTCGCACCGGCCAGCACGGGCAGCGTGACGAACGTCCGCAGTCCCGTGTACTGCGGGCTCGTGAACAGCGGGTGATCCCCCCGAAACTGCGGCACCGAGGGGTAGCGCAGCTGATTTTGGCGGCTGAATTCCTCACTCCATTGCTTTGGGACTTGCTGCCGGTCGACTTGCAGAAAATTACCCAGCACCACCCACCCCATCCACCCGAGCGCGCCAAAGAGCACCAGAGCGAGCACAATGAGCTTCATTGGATTAATGGGTTTCGGCGCAAGCATAGGTGAGGAAATCGGTTACCGCGGCATACCCCGTTGGAGATACTGAGAAAATCCTCCAAATCGCGTATGCATAAACATTATTTTTGACTTCGGGCGTACGGGAATAAAGAAAACGGAATCTCTACCGGGGCATATAGTACGCCCGCAGCGTAATCTGGTACGGTCCCCCGTTGGCCGAGGCAAAATTCACGCTCTCCACATCCAGCAGCCGCATATTCGCCTCCAGGCTATCCAAAAACCCGTTGAGTTGGAAATAATCGCCGCCGCTCACAGAAGCGACGATCCCGACGCTCGCAATGGCGGAAATCTTTGGCACTGCCCCGACGACCTGCTCGGACGCAACGGTGGCGGGATTGTCCGTCTTATTTTCGGCGAACTGGACGTTGTGCAGGAGAAAACCGCTTTGCTTGGCAATCGCTTCCATCTGCACGAACAGCCCGGGCAGATCGGGCTCGACGGGCAGGATCGCCGTAAATTTATCCATGGCCGAACGGTTAAATTGGCTGTACTTATCATTGAGCAGCTGCAGGTCGCGCAGGTGCCCGTCGAGGTAGTCGGCATCAGCCTTAATGGACTCAAGATTGTAATGCTCCTGGGTCAAAATCTGCTGGAATCCGGTCTGCAGGAACCAGAAGTATCCGACCGCGAGCACCGTAATAATGCTCCCGATGACCAGCTCCGGATAAAAGCGCGTGAACAAGCGCAGGAAGAAGAGGCGAATTTTTGAGCCGCTAATGATCATGGCTGTGCGGTCAAGGGCTTAAAGAATACTTCCGGGCGGAGCGTCAACGATACGGAGAAATTCACCCCGAGAACCTGATCCGACTCGACATCCACCACGGCCGTTGCGCCGGTAATGGATACCCCCGCGAACAGATCGGACGCCTGCCGGAATGCCACCAATTGCCGTGCGACGCTCGAATAATCCTTGCCGTGGGCAGCCAGCTGGAGCTTACCGTCACTCGCGGAAGCGAACGAGGCGAAGTACACGTCGTCAATGGTGGTGCGCTCCAGCGCGTTGAACACCTGCGTCCAGTAGTAGTGGTGGGACAGCAGATTTCCCATCGAATCGAGTTCCTGCTGCAGCGTCTGGCTGCGGGCGACGATTTCCTGGTACTGGTCGATCTGCTCCTGATACAGTTTGATCCGGTTGGCATAGACGGCAATCTCGTTGCCGATGCGGTACTGGTACCAACCGATAATCTGGCTGATCACCACGATCACAAACGTGCTCAACCCGACGGCCACCAGATACAGGAGAAACTTCCGCGACAAATACAGTTCCGGATGCCGCGCGAATTCTTCCGGAATCAAGTTGATCGCGATGGTCTTGGGTGGACGATGCACGGCGTGGCCGGCGACCGGTTTCGGCGGTACCGGCGGGGGCGTTTCCGTTTTTCCGGTTGGCGGCCGCAGTGGTGGCGGTGGAGGCGGCGGAGGAGCTGACTTGAGCGGCGGGGGCGGCAGCGGCGCGGGTTTAGGCAAAGCCGGCTTCACTTCGGCAACCATTGGCTGCGGTTTTGGTGGCGGGGGCGGCAAGGGTAAAGTTGAATATTTGACCGCTGCCACCACCGGCTGCGGTTTTACCGGTGGAACTGGCAGGGAAGGTTGCGGGACTATCGGGGGTTTTGCCGGTTTCGGCTTGCGCCGAAACAATCCGAGCAGCCACTGCCAAAGAGATCGGCGGGGACGCCGCGGCATGGCCGGTTTTGGCGCGGGTTTCAGCGGAGTTTTCACCGCAACCACCACGGGCGGCAGCGGTTTTACCGGCGGGGACGGCAGGGGCACGGACGGTTTTGGCAGGGGCGGTTTTACCACCGGTTTCGGTTTGGACGCAAACCAGCTGGAAAGCCACTGCCAGAAACTCCGGCGGTGCGGCTTGGGTACCGGCAGCACCGGTTTTTGCGCCGTCTTGATTTCCACCGTGACGGTCCGCGTGGGAAGCGGGCGCGGTGCCGGAGGGAGAACCGGTGCGGGCTTTTGCGGCATGACTTTCGGCGCAGGTTTCGGCGGACGGGAAAACCAGCTCGCGAGCCACTGCCCGAAACTCCGCCGGTGGGGTTTAGGGTGAACGGCTGCCGCGCGCAGGGCCAACTGATCGCGCTCGACAGCATGCACCTCCCGCTTGACGATCTCCGCCAGCTTCGCGGCTTCGGCTGCTTCCAAATGGCGGCTGGGTGGCGCGGTGACCGGCGGCGGGGCGGGTACTTTCTCCGGTAATTTATGCGGCGGGGCCGGCGGTTGGCGCTTCGGTATCGGCACCGAAAGGCCGCCGAAAATTCCGTGCGGACGTACGATGCGAATACGTTCCGACGGCGGGGGCGGCGGGGCAACCGGCGCCGGCGGCAATGCCTCGGGTAACGGCGTGAGCGGACGTTTCTGCGGCTCCGGCCGGCCGGCTCCCGAGCCGCCATGCTGAAGTTTCGCCTCTTCCGGACGGGGAGGGTTGGTGAGCGTGTATTCCACCACCTTCGGCGTCTTGCTCAAACGCCGGCGCTCCGCGGCTTCCCGTCCGCGCAGTTCGTCCGGTAAAAGATTAACGTCGGCCATGGAAATTTTGCTTGATGGTCGTGGCAAGTAGCTGGGCATTCCCGCTCCACGGTACCTACTGCCGAAGCACGACCTTCCTTTATGCGATTTCTTTCATACCTAACCCGATCGCCACGGAAAACCGCGGCCCGATTTCGTCCAGTGCGGGTTTCAACTCTTCGGGGTACACCACCCGTGCCCACGGATCGCCCAAAAAGACGCGGGTTTGCAGCAGATTGGTGAGATATGCCGGAAGGTTGGAAAGCAGCGAAGAACCGCCGGTCAGCACCACCCGTTCGATCGGCGGACGGCCCTGGCTCTTGTAGAGGTTGAGGCTATAGCGAATCTCATCCACAATCGGAGCGATGGCTTGCGCCACGGTGGCCGGAATGCCGCCCCCCACTTCGGCCGAACCGGACGCCTGCAGCCCGATGTCATACTTGAGCTGTTCGGCCCGGTCAAGGTTGACGTTCAAGGCGCTCGCGATCGCTTTCGTGATCGTCAGCCCGCCGACGGAAATGCTCCGGTTGAGGTAGGGAATGCCGGCCTGCACGATCATAATGTTGGTGACCGTAAAATCGAGATCCACCAGCATGACCGTGGCCGGGTCCACCCCGACCAGACTGCGGATGAGGGCGAACGCTTCCGTGTCCAGGGCCAAGAGCGTTATACCGGCTTCGCGGAACAGAGACAGGTAGCGCCGCACCAGCGCCTTCGGCGCGGCCGTCAGCAAAATCCGGGTGTTGTGCCCGGTCTTGTGCCGGACGATCTTCAACAGCCGCATCCCGTCGAAGGAAAGGCGGTCACGCTTTTCGCCCTCGGTTTTGGCCGGCTGATCCGCCGCTTCCGACGGATCCGGCGGCAGGACGTCCCAGTGCAGGTTCATTTCATCCATCGGCAGCGGGATGACTTTTTTGGCCTCCCACCGCACGGCCGCGGCGAGTTCCTTGGCGGAGAGTACGGGCAGCGTGATGACCGACGAGAAGACGGAAAAAGCCGGCAACGCGGAGATCGCCACGCGGCTGGAAATTTTTGCCTTGCGGCAGGTCTCCCGCAACAGCGCCGCCGTCAATTTCAAATCCTCCGGGTTTTCATCTTTGGCCTGGAAATCAAGCGGATGGTCGAAGTACCCGTACGTGGACAAACGCGGTCTGCCCTTGTCATTTTTCAGCTCAACCACCTTGATGCTGTGGTTATCTACGTCAATGCCAAGGTAGTTTGCGGCGGCGGAAAACATGGCCATGGTAAAAATTGGTTCAATTTTGATGGCGGACAAATAATTTTCCCTCAACCATCGAGCTTTTTAACTACACAAAACCCTTAGTACTTGGCGCTAAATACCGAGAACTGGGTGCTGAAATTATACCACAAAACATCCAGCCGCCGGTGTGGATAGTTTTCCCATGCGCGGCGGCCTTCTCAACGTCTGCCCGTGGGGGGATAAAAAAAGACCCGGGCCCATGGGGAATGGGACCGGGACAAGAAACGTTCGGAAAAACTCGACGCGCTAGCTGGAATCGTCCAGCGAGTAGTACCGGCAATCCAGTGCATCGTCGCTGGGATCGAAACCGGCTTCGGGGTACGGCAGCGGCGGCGAATCACCGTCGCGGAAAAGGAACGTCAGGAGATAAATGGCGTCGGAAACGCCGGCCCGGCCGGAATCGTCGGCGTCCGCGGCATCCCAACATGAGACGACCGAACCATCCATGAACACGCCCCACAGCACGCCGATCACATCCCCCAGGTCAATGAAACAGTCGCCGTTCACATCACCGCGAAGGAACGGGATCAGTGGAGGCCTGGTCTTGAACGCCGTCAGGAGCGCTGGATCCGGCCACCCGCCGGATGATCCGGTAACCACATAGCTGTGGTCGGCAGCGACGCACACCGCGTAGGGACCGGAAGTGATGTCCTCACCGTACCGCTGTTGCCACAGCACCGCGCCTTGCGCGTCGGTTTTTGCCAGCGAGAACGCGCTGGTAAGGCCGTTATTGGTCGTCGCATTGCTGGCCAGGACATACCCACCGTCAGCGTCCGGGGTGAACGCCACCGGAAACGCCGACCATTCGTCCCACGCCGCCGGGTCCATCTCGCGCTGCCAGCGCAAATCGCCGTCACGGCCGATCTCCATCATCATGGGGTAAGCATTCGGCTGATGCCACGTGTGACCAAATACGACATAGCGGTCGGGCAGAGGAAGCCAGCAGACTGGCGTATGATCCAACGGCGTGCCGTCACTATTCGTCAGGCTGCCGTACGAAGACCGGGAAACCACTTGGCCGCCGGTGTCGGTTTGCACCAACAGCACCTGCCGCGGATTCCCCGCTGCAGCCGCGCCGGCCGTCGCTCCACACAACAGATAGCCGTCCGGACCGCCGCCGTCCGCAAACGTCTCGGCCACGCCGATCGCACCCGACTCACAGTCATCGAGTACGATAATTTGGCACCACTCCAGCAGGCCAGCGGCATCGGTTTTCACCAGGAAAATATCGTGGAGCCGCGCCATCCCGACCCCGATGGCGCCGCCGTCGCTGGTTTCCCGGACTTCGAGAATACACAACGTGGGCGCACCCTCCCACTCGACGTCGAGCACCGAAACACTCTGCCACGCCAACACGCCGACTGCGCCGACCTTCAGTACCGTATACTCCGGAGGATCCGAATCGTGCGAAACAGTACCGGCGAGAACAAAGCCGCCGTCGGCTGTCGCTTGCGCCGCAGTGACGAATTCGTGCGTCCCGCCGCCAAAGACTTCCTGAGACACCAGGGCGCCGTCCGGACCGACCCGCACGAAGAATGCGTCGGACACGGAACTCGAGTCCGGCAGCATTTCGCAGACGGATCCGACGATGGCGTAACCGCCATCGGCTGTCGGCTGAACTGCGCGGGGGCACGTGCTGAAGTACGCACTGTCGTAGGTGGAAATCCACGAAAGCGCGGGCGGCTCCCCTTCGGCTCCCGGCACATGCGGAAGCGACAGCAGGAATCCGACAACTGCGGCGACCATCAATCGTGACGTAGCCATGACCGACCTCCTTTCCAAGGGTTTCCATTCGGTCAACCAGGTTTGCACCGAAGCGTGCGAACGTAAAAAATCACCGCACCATGCGGTGAAATGTTTTCAAAGGACTTGAAAACTTTCATCTGCCGCGCCTCAGCATCACCGCACGATTTCCACGGGGCGCAACAGAATGAAATGTACCAATCAATACCGTATCAAAAAAATCGCGCCGTGTCAATAGGAGACCGGCGCAGCGTTTCTTGCCGTTACTGGCGCGTCTATTTTTTTTCGTTGCGATGTACTGCACGCCCAAAATCGAGGACTCACCTACTCCCACACCGGCAGGGCGCCGATCACCGCCTCCAAACCGGGCGGCGGGTTGGTCAAAATCCTCCCGTCATAGATGATTTGTTCCGCCGGATCGGAAATGTTGTTATATGTGCGCTGGAAGAGATATTTGCGCGCCACCATAATGCCGTGCACAGTCAACTTGGATGAGCCGACCAAGGTATCAATGGCGCCGCAATCAACCAATAACGACCCCGTCGAATCGCACCTCATGTTCGCATACGCCGGCCGGCCCAGCGCGATCAGGCTGCTGTCCAGTTGGCTCACGGCCGGAGCGATGTTGATGCCGCCGAGCGCAATCCACGTGGCCGAAGCAACATGACTGGGCTTGGCCGGAGTTGTCATCCCATAAATTGTCCCAGCGTTGAACGTCAAATTTCCCTTGATGAGGAAGAGTCCGGCGCCGTTCCTATTGATGCTCGCCGAACCGCTATTAAACGTCCACGGCTTGGAAATCGTGCAATTACCGTCGTAGTAATAAATGGCCCCATTCAGGACACTATCGGTGGCCACCCATGGCGGGGTAGTGGCATTGGGATCCGTACAGATCGTACCAAGATTTATAACCTTATTGCTGCCGTAACGCTGCCGCAGCTTTCCGATGACCGTCCCGGGGTCGTCGGCGTTGCTCGAATTGTAGAACTTCTTCGCTTCGTCATTGTATCCCTGCAAGAACCACAGGCTGCCACCGGGCGTGGTGAAGTCATTCTTGTAGCTGGGGAACGCCATTGCGGTATAGCCGGGCAGTTGGCCGGTGCCTCCGAAGGCGGTGGAATCGCTCGTCCATTTCGTGATCGTACCGCCGCTCTTAATCAGAAACGTCGCGTTGTTCAAACCGGACTGGAACTGGGCATTGAGACTGCCGCCAACGAACACATCGCCAAATTTGGTTTGCAGCCACGGTTTTGACTCGGAGAACAGCGGATCACTCTCGTTGCCGAAATCATCCACGGCAATAATGTTGTACAACAGGCCGTTCTGTATTCTCGAATACAGCACCGTCGTGCACGTGCCGCTCCCGCAGTTGATCTGGCCAAGGTTGGCGTCAAAGGTCGGATATAACGTCTGCCAGTCGCAACTCTCGTGGGGCAAACCGCTCGCCAAAATGCACTTCCCGGTTCCGCACGCGGCATTCAGCGCTTTCCCGTAGCAATTTTGCCCGCTGACCGTACAGCGGTAACGGTGGATATCCTCCCATGCCCACGGCCCGTTGGTGGCGTCGCCGTCGCCTAATGAACCGCCCCGCCGGCAGGTGCCTTCCGTGCCCGGGCACACCGCGCCATCAACGTAACAAGGGTTGTCGCTCACGCTGCAGTAGAGCAGCGGATTTCTGACCTCATCGGCATTGGTGCCGTACCAAATCTCATAGTGGGCGCCATACCGGTTGCCGCTGACGGTATTGTACGGGGTCCACGAACGGATTTCCGGATCGGCACTGCTGGTTTCTTCATCCGTTGATTCGACCGGCGTAAACGTAATGGTCCGGCTGTAGATGTTGATATTACCGCACAAACTGATGGGAATCGCCGCAGAGGGCATCCCCCAGCTCGGTGACTGATCAGGGAAGCTGGGCGACTGCAGGTCCATCATCACCCGCTGCCGCCGGGTCCAGTTGTTGTACCACGGTTTCGTCGAATCTTTGGCGCACGCGAAGTTGCATACACCGCCGTACGCGGCGCAATTGGTCGCCGGGTTGCTGCACAGGTCAACCGACGACGTCCGGACCCCGGCCGACCAGCACGGCAAATCTCCCGAGCACTTCACGCTGTCATTGGCGAACAGTTCCAGCCAGAACGGGGTCCGTATATTCTGGTTGCGGATATAGGTCGCGGATTGGCCCAAGCTGTCATATGCGTCCCAGTAGAAATCAATCGTGCTGACGTAACCCAAGTTCCAGTTTGGAGTGAACAGTGTGGTGACGTTATTCCAGTCCCGCGCCAAGACGGGAGTGGTCACGCCAATTTGCGGGAAAAGGGTATCTGAACCGGGAATATGGTCATCCGGATTATCCACGGACGGCTGCGCCCAGCTGCACGGCTGGGTACACCAGGGATAACCATACGGGTTGCCCATGGCGTTGGTCGTCGTGGCGGTGGGCAAGGAACCGTACGCTCCGATACCGGGTTGAACGGGCAGCTGGGCATGGTTGTAGGTGCCAACCCGGGCGATGCTGTAGAAATAATTCCAAGCCCAATACGTGCCTTTCCAGCCACGCACAATCGGGTCGGTCCACTCCGGCTGCGGGGATTCCCTGGCAAACATCAAACCCACCGAAAGGTTGCTGCCCTCGAAATCCCCGAACTGTGCCTTGATTTTAAACTTGCCGCGGGCGTTTTCGCGCTGCTCCAGCGTCCAGGAGCGCAGCGGCTGCAGCTGTGTGGTAAATGAGGTCGGAACTCCGCTGGCATTGGCGGAAAACCGCGCATACGGTGCCACGCAGCTTTCCGCGCTGTTCGGCACACCTTTCTCATACGGGTAGTTGGTGTTCAGCTTGAGCGACGTGCCGGCGGCAAACGCGAAATCATTGGCTCCCGCAAACGACCGGTTGCCGCAATAGCTCAAGTCAACGCTGCAGTCGGGGTCAGATCCAGTGGGACAGTCCGCATCACACACGCTGTCGGAGACTGGCAGGCAGCAGTCGTTGACGGCGTTCGTGCAAATGTGCCCGATCAGTTTCGACCAGCAATCTTCGCCATCAACAGGGCCACCATCAGTTCTCGTCGCGCAATCCGGATCGCACTGCTGATCGTTGACTGCCAGACAGCAATTATCCTTGCGGCCGGTACAGGTGGCGGTGCAGTCCGGATCCTGATAATTGTAGCTATGATCTTTGCAATCAAGGTCGCACATCCCGTCAGCAGTTGTGCTGCACACACCACAATCAGGATCAAGGCCGGCGGCGCACTGCTGGTCGCAGATGCCGTTCACCGACGGGTCGCACACCGCGTTCCGGGTATCGGCCGTAGGCGGCGGGCAATCGGGGTCTTTGCCCGGCGGACAACCATAGTCGCACGCGCCGTCCTGCCAAGGCTGGCATCCCGCCACGACGGGACGCTGCCCGGGCGCGATGCAGTCCGGATCCAGGCCGTTAGGACAGTCGGGGTCACAAATACCGTCCACGGCCGGATAGCAACAGTCGATCGCCGTGCAGTCCGCGTCTACCTGCGGGCCAAGCCCAATCGGTCCGCAGTCTGCATCGCAGAAATAATCGCGCGGCGGCTGGTTGGTCACCGGATCAAGAAAACAGAGACCGTTGGAATTTATCCTATTTCCCGGCTCAAATGCTGCGCGCGCTGTGCACAATGCCGCTTCGCAATCAACATCGGCGGAACCGTACATGCCGCTCCCGATGCAGTCCGGATCACAATAAGTATCGGCCGCACCGTTGCAGATGCCGTCAGCGCGCGTGGGTGCGCTTGCATTCTGGGTGCAGTTACTGCCGGCATTGCATGCATCGCCCGGCCCAACCGCAGTCGCAGTCATCTGGCAATCCGCCCCGTTGCACACGCCACAGTCCGAGTCAACCCCGGCGGGACAATCGGAATCGCACGCAGGCGAGCCCCCAACCACCGGCCAGCAGCCGTCATTCGTTCCGGTACCCATCTCGCAATCCGCATCAACAATTCCGCCCGCTAAACTACTGTATGCGCAATCCGGATCACACACCCCTGGATCTGGCTCGGCTGCGGGATAGCAATACCCATCCTTGGCCGGACTGACGGTCGGACGGCAGTCTTTGTCGAAGATATAGCTCGATCCTTGCGCCGTGCCGCACCAATACTCACATCCATCACCGGTCACCGTGCAATCGCTCGATCCCGTGGCGCCTTTGACCCGGCAATCCGGATCAACTCCGTTGGGACAGTCGGGATCGCACCGGCCGTCCACCATCGGCAGGCAGCAGTCCCCCCCCGCGGACTGGCAATACCCGGTCGGGTTAACCGTGCCCTTATTACAGTCAGGGTCAACTGTGACCGTGTCGTCGACAATGCCGCAATCCCGGTCGCACCGGCCGTCCTCTGCCGCATTGCAGCAGCCGTCCTTGGCGGGCTGGCAGACTACCTCGAACGCCCCGCGGTTGTTGAATTTCGTGCCCGAAACCGCGCCGGTGGAGAGGCCGGAGGCCTGGAACTCCCACGCCTGGTTGTTGCCGGAGGTATTGTGCAGCAAATCATTTTTTCCAGGCAGCGCAATGCCATAGCCGGGACCGCGCGGCGGGTAGTCGCAAGCACCGCTGTGACTGTCGCACGAGATATTCACGTCGGCGTTCTGTAAGTGGATATCATCGCCCTCGACCACTTGCGCCACGCAGGTGCCCGGCGCACAGTACGACGTCGACGGATCGCACGTATCGCCGAATTTTGCCCCGCTGTTTTTGTCACACATCGCACCCGGCTGGATGCGAAAATTCTTCAACACGACGTCGGCTCCATTCTCCGCCACTACGCCGTGTCCGTTGGGATTCCATATCTCAAAATCGGACACGGTCGCGCCGGAATTATTGAGTACCACGCACGGGCCGTTGCAGTTTTTGAACCAAGCCCTCTGGATCGTACTGTTGGTCGTGAAATCCAGCTCCAGCGGGTCGGCGCCGTTGATAGTGTAGACGAGATCAGGAAAATCTTTGACGGTGAAGCCGTCGCTGACTGCCAGCTGCACATGATAGGATTTCAGCGCATAGCACCCGTTACGCGAACAATCAGACGGCTGCGTACACAGCTTGCCGGCTTCAAGATCGTCAATCCCGCACGCTTTCTCGATGACACGCTTGTCCGCCGGCATTGGCTGCTCCCAGGTCCCGTTCGGATGGTATTCATAATTCTGTGAAATGAAATACACGTTCGGGTTCATCTCGCAGGTCACAGTCAGCGCGGGGTGGCGGTATGTATACCCGGCGGCCGCATCGGCTTCGTTTCTCATCTGTAACTCGGCGGTATCAGCCGGGTCAATCACACTGATGACAAAACCGTAATTACTGCGCTGCCCATTAATCCAGTCCTGAACGACTTTCCGCCCGTCCGCGTCCAACGTTTTTTCATATATGACAGCTTGTCCGAAACTCTGCGGAGAAAAACTGCCATCCGGGTCGGTCAAATCGTAAATGCCGGGGTCGCCGGGCGTTGTACGCCACTGCCCACACGGCCAGTAGCCACTGCTGCACGACAAGTTCCACGTGGCTTCGGAATCCACCCAATACTGCCCTACGGCACGGACGGAATACTTGGACGACGCGGAACCGGCGAAGGTATTGAATGCAATCTTGACATTTTTGACGAGGCAGTTGCCGGGAATTTCGAACATCGGCTGCGACCCGTATGCCAAGATGTCCTGGTACCCCCAACGCACCAGAGTGCGCTTTTCCGTTCCGGCGCCTCCTTTTACGCTCAGATTTGAACTATTGTAATTCGTGCTCGGATTTGCTTGGTTGAGGTAGACGTCGTACGTATTGTTATACGCGCCACCCTGGGAAACGACGGACAGGTCCTGCAGAATATACTCAATCGTTTGCTGATCCTTGGCCTGTCCGGCTGCGTTACTTTCTCCGATGCGGATGTATTTATACGCGTCAACAGGAAACGAGTACGCCGGATGCGGGTAGCTGCGCAAAGAAGAATCATACGCAACGCGCAGGTACGGATTCTTCAGCATGACATCGGTGCTGGTCACCGTATTGTGCTGCACCCATGCCCCGACGGTATTGAGGATCTCCAAACCGGCCGGGTTGCCGGTATCCAGGTGCTTGATCCCGATGGAATTGCCGATCACCCACAGATTCTCGTAACCGACGATCCGCATGCCCGGGCCCTTGTTGTCGAACATGGTGTTACCGATGAACGTGTTGTAATCCACCTCCCGCAGCCAAGCGGATGCCAGGAAACCGCCCGACGCGTTATCTTCGATCGTATTGTAATAAGCATACACATGCGGAGCATCCTGCAGGTGGATACCCCAGCCGGTATTGCCATACACCCTGTTGGTGTACACGTAATTTTGCGCGTACCCGTTTTCCAGATAGATGCCGTTGCTGCCGCGTCCTGATGGTTTCAAATCCTCCCGCGTTCCCCGGGCGCGACCGTTATCATATACGTTGTTCTTGTACAGTATGTTATCCCAGCTGCCGAGCAGTTGCATGCCGCCGGCAAAATTATTGGCAATGACATTGTTGTATTGGCCCCCCAGGCCGTACGGGATGGCTCCAACCTGGCCGGCCGGTACGTTCTGGCACGGCTTGTATTCTTCGTCAATATCCGGGCGGCAGACGTATTCTCCGCGGTATTCACCAAATAAATTTCCTCCGGTTTGTAAATTTGTGGACGAGTACGTATGGCCAAGCACGCTGTCGCCGTATACCCCCCACCCGTTCACGCTGTCGGTAATCTGGTTGGATATGAAATAATTTTTTTGGGTGGAGGCTTCGCGCATCTGGGAATCCAGCAATTCCACATTATCGCCCTGGCTGCCGGTGATGCTGTTGTTCGCAAACCATCCGCTCTGCGAGCCGGACAGGTAGAGGCCAACGGCATCCTTGCTGCCGCCAGCGCCATTGCCGGAATCTTGAATCCAATTGCCATCCACGGTCGCCCCATTCGTATCGTACAGCAGCAATCCTGCTTGATCGTTTTGGATAATCGTGTTCCGCCACACCAGGAACTTTTCCGCCATGCCCTGGGAACGGATGCCCTCGGTGTTGCCGTTGAAAGAATTGCACGCCTGATCGCAGGCGGGGGTTGTGCAGCAGCCGATCGTCGTGCTCGAGGTTCGGAACATCAGAGCGCCGTACTTGTTGCCGAACGCGGTGGTCTTGGTAATCTGAAGGTTCGCGGAGTTTTCCGTGTAGACCCCGGCGAACTGGTTGGTGAAATCAACGGCCTGGACGGCCAGATACAGCGACGGCTCAATCAACACCGGAAACACCATCGGCTGGCTGCAGGTGGATTCTTCCAGAACCGCGGCTTCCTGCATGCCAACGCACGCCAGCTGTAGCGGATCGACGGCAGAAAACGGGTTAGCATGAGCCGTATCGAAATTTTTAATGGTGCCGTACGGGACCCCGGCCACAGTCAGGTGGCCGATTTTCTCATACGTTGAGCCGCCGTACCAGGGATCGCTGCCGTCCAGCACAAAACCTTTGGTCGAGGTGCCGTACAAATAGAGCACCTGCTTGCGGCTGCTGACATTATAGTCGTTCGTCCAGTTCTGCGATGACGTATAACCCGTGCTAGGACCGGCCGAAGGACGGAATGCCGGGTTGTAAATGTGGTGGTCAAAATCCAGCAGCCGCGCACCGTACGGGAAGTCCGGGTCCACGTCGGAGATACCGTCGCCGTCCACCTTCAGGTTATCCGCGCCCACGATACCCGGCTCGCACGGGAAACCATCACCGTCATTATCCGGATCATCAGGATTTAAGCCCCACTGTTTGTAGCAGTCCTGCAGGTGGTCGGATTTGATATTGTAGAAAAATCCCTGCTTGACGTCCGTCACGCTCTTGACGGTGTTCCACCGCAGCAAGAAATCCTCGCTGTTCTCAAGGAGAATACCGGTGCCAAAACTTTCCAGCCGGCACCCGATAATGGTGCCGCGCTTACGCGATATGTATGCGCCGCCGTTGTCATACTCATGCAGACGCACGCCCTTCGCTTCAATGCCGATGCCGGCCTGCGCGTCGGCATTGCCGGCGACGATTTTGCCTACCGCCAGGGTAACATTGTTATCCCAGTTGCAGTCCAAAACAACGTTGTCTGCCTTGAACGAAATGGCCGGCGGCACCGGCGAGTCTGCGAGTTTGGTCGGCGTGAATGCGGTCAACGCAGGAGAAGTCTCGGCATGCAAATTGAAGCACGTATTTTCCGTGATTTCCTTCGTGACCGTGGTCGGAGGCTCCACACAGGCTTTGAGCTTTTCATCGGCGTCGTATGGCGCAAGCTCGGGCAAGCCGGCGCAATCGGTATCGACTGCCAGGGTGCAATCCGGATCGCACGTGTTGGCAGGAGCAGAAGAGGTGCAGCCGCCGCCGCGGGTACCCAACGGCTTGACGCTCGGGAATAGGTTGTACTGCGAGGTAAGATTCGGATCCGGGCTGGGCGCGAACGAAATGCCCTGGGTCGTGGCGCACGTTGCGTAGGAACCGGTACATTCCATCTTTACCCCCTTGCCGGAAAATACATTATTGAAAACGCTCACACCGACGAATTTCTTGGCGGCACTATCAATTTCGGACCAGAAATACAGGTCTCCTTTCGCACAGCTCAGTCCCGGGCCAATGGAGCTTCGCACGCCGCAATCAATGAAGTTATCCTTAATCGTCACCGGGCTGTCGTGGGTCCCATTTGTACTATTTCTCCGCGACAGGTAAACCCCCGCCTCTGCCGATCCGTTGGTCGCATACGCCGTAATCCGGTTGCCGGAAATTTCATTGCTCCCGGCCGTTATCAGCCCCCACAGGGAAACTCCGCGCTGGGTAACTTCAAGGATGTCGTTTTTGCGGATGAGTATCCCCGATCCGCTGTCGATATCGTCGCCGAACGTGCCGGCAATGCCGATTTTTGTCGGCGCAACCACACCGGCCGGGCTCAGCTGCCCGCCGATGACATTGTCTTCGATCAGCCAGTTCTTTGATGTCGTCGCGTTGATGCCGTACTCGAAACCTTTAATGGTGCAATTTTTTATCGTGACGTTGCTCCGGCAGTACCGCCAGGTGGAGTACACATCAGGGTTTTTGCATAATTTTACGCAGTCCGTGGTATACCATTCGAATTTCCCGGTATGACACTGGGGACCGCCGACGGAACACGGCACCTCCCCCAATGCAATGCAGCCGGTATGGTCGTACACGTAAGCATTTGTAATGCCGTAGCTGCTGGTATGCGGCGTGTTCGTGTAGATGGTATGGCCGTTACAGTCAATGGTAATAGGCGTCGGGTTGCTGTGGTCACCGCTGGAATTGATCATGAGGCCGTAGTAGGCAAAACCGGTAGCTTCGTTACCCGAGCTAAGGGCCGATTTATAGCCGCTATTATCGCACGGCCCGAGGTCATGGGTAAGTGTGTAATTGCCGTTGACAATATCACCGCACGCGCAGTCCGCAATGCCGTCGCCGCAATACTTGATGGCAAAACTGGCGCGCGGCAGCAGCAGAAAAATCAAGCAGATGCCGCCTGCGAGAGCACCCAGCCACCCGCGCCGCGCAAAGCCGCGCATAAAACCCATATGTTCAGCAAATTTTTGCCCTCTGCGCATGCGCATACGCGGTATTTATCCAAACTTCGGGGATTGGTAAAAACGCCCTACCGGCGCTATACTGCAGGTATAATTTCCTGACTCTTCTCTTGTGGCAAACCAACGAAAAAACATCGTAGGGTACGCCGTGGCAGCTGCCGTAGTCCTGGTAGTGATTGCCGCCGCTTCCATCTGGCTGCGATCGGGGTTGCCGCTGCCGAAATTTTCCCCGCCACCGGGAAAACCCGTGGCGATGTGGGGAAAATTCGTTTCCATCGACACCGGCGTTATGACCGTCAAATTAGTGCAAGCACCCATGGATGATCCCGACACCGGCCCGTCCAATACCGCATCGAAAGAGGAAAAATTGATGACCATCACCCTGCCCTCCGAGGTTAAAATGAACGTGGAATATTATGTCGGCGACGTCGTGACCGGTAATCGGGTGAACTCCGAACCGCTGTTTGTGCCCAATCTGCGCCCGGATACGCTGCTGTATTTTGTGGCCGTTCCCGGCGACCGCGGCCAATGGATAGCGCAGTCGGTGACCTGGCGTCAATCCATCACCAACACCCCGCCGGACGAGATCCCGACATCAACCCAGTCATCAGTCAAACTCCGTCCGCTCATCAGCCCGCCATAAATTGGCGGGATTTCGGGAAAATGGGGAACCGAGATGAAGTGGATAAAATATTTTTTACCGCCCTGCAGGTCGGCAGATTGGTAACCCTGAAGGGCACACAAAAAATTGACAAACAGGATATTTTTATTTTATAATTGGATAGCCAAAACCGTTCAAAATTATCGTTGTGGTGGAAAAATTATACCACAAAATCTAACTTACTTACTAACGCACATATGTCCACAGTCGTTTACGTTCTGCTCGGTATCGTTGCGGTCGTCGTTCTTTGGCTGATTTTTGTTTATAACGGCCTCATCCGGCTCAAAAACCGCGTCCAGGAGGCGTGGTCGGATATCGAGGTCCAGCTCAAACGCCGGTACGACCTTATCCCCAATCTGATTGAAACCGTCAAAGGCTACGCGACCCACGAGCGTGAGCTGTTCGAAAAAGTCACGGCGGCGCGGACGGCGGCGATGACCTCGGGCACCCTGGCGGAGAAAGCCAAGGCCGAGAACGCCCTGTCGCAAACATTGAAATCGCTGTTCGCGGTATCGGAGAACTACCCGCAGCTGCGCGCTTCCGAGAACTTCGCCAAACTCCAGGACGAACTGTCCGACACGGAGAACAAAATCCAGGCCGCCCGGCGCTTCTACAACGGCATGGTGCGCGACTTCAACACCAAGATCCAGGTCTTTCCGAACAACATGATCGCCTCAAGTCTCGGCTTCAAGAGTCAGGAATTCTTCGACGCCGAGCCGGAAGCCGACCAGCCGGTGAAGGTGAAATTTTAGCGCACAACGCAAACCGAAAAAAGCGTAAAATTTTGATGTCTGGCTGCGCGGGACGAGAACATACGGGTCCGGTATTTTGCGCGCTGCACTTCGCACTCCTATGTACTCCGAAATCACCGCCAACAAGCGTAAAACCTGGGTACTGATCGCCATTTTCACGGTGGTGGTGCTGGTAATCGGCTATGCGTTCGGCGAGTACGCCGGCGGCGGCTACGGCGGACTTGTCGCCGCGGCCGTCATTTCGACGGTCATGGCGCTGACCTCGTACTTTGCGGGTGACAAAATCGCGCTGAGTTCCGCCGGAGCGACGCCCATCCAGCAATCGGACAATCCGTACGTCTACCGCCTGGTGGAGAATCTTGCCATTACTGCAGGACTGCCGATGCCCAAGGTGTACCTCATCAATGACCCGCAAATCAACGCATTTGCCACCGGCCGCGACCCGAAACACGCGTCGATTGCGGTGACCACCGGCGCGATTGAAAAATTGGAAAACGAAGAACTCGAGGGAGTCATCGCGCACGAGCTTTCCCACGTCGGTAACTACGACATCCGGCTAATGACGGTGGTCATCGTACTGGTGGGATTGGTCAGTTTGCTGTCAAATTGGTTTATACGCGTCCGGTGGTACGGCGGCGGCCGCGGCGGCCGCGACCGCAACGAGCGCGGCAACGCCGGCGCCATTCTCGCCGTTATCGGCCTGGTTTTACTCATCGTCGCTCCGCTCATCGGCAAACTGATCCAACTAGCCGTATCGCGCAAGCGTGAGTTTCTGGCCGACGCCTCGGGTTCGCTTTTGACCCGCTACCCGGAAGGACTGGCGCGGGCGTTGGAAAAGATCGGCGCGGTAAACCAGCAGCCGATGCGCAGCGCCAACGCGGCAACCGCCCATCTCTATATCGCCTCGCCATTCGGTGCGGCAGGCAAGCGCATGGCCAATCTCTTTTCCACGCACCCCCCGCTCGAGGAACGCATCAAAGCGCTGCGGGGAATGGCAGAGCGATAAAATTCCAAGCCCCAAGCACGAAATCAAAATCGAATGTCGAATTCCTTAATTTCCAATAAATTCCCAAACACCTTAACGTCAAAATTTTTTTAGTCATTCGGGAATTCAAATATTTATTCAGGAATTGGGTATTGGGAATTTAGGAATTTTTTGGAATTTTCCGTGTATGGATGTGCTCGAAATTTTTTCCACCCACAGCCGGGAGGCGCTGCGCAAGGCATTCGCCATCTCGCAGCGCTGCGGGAGTGTGGTGGTCGAACCCGAACATTTATTGTGCGGCATTGCGCAGCAGCGGGGAAGTTTAGGCGCCGATCTTTTGGCCAAAGCCGAAATTACCCCGGAATCCATCGAGCAAGCGCTGGCCATACCGCCGACGGTTCCGGCGACCGTACCGTCGCAAAAGATCAAGATATCGGAGCGTTTGCGCCGGTGCATCGAGCGCGCGACGCTGCTTTCGAGCAACTACGGCCATCGCTACGTGGGGACCGAGCATCTGCTCGGCGGCGTGCTGGAGCTCGCCGACGAACCGCTCCGGCGGCTGCTTGGTCACCGGCGCGTGTCCCCGCAGCAACTGCAGGAGCGGATTACCGTGGTATTCAAGAGCACCTCGAAATTTCCCGAATTGGCCGAGGCGCTCGATACTTCGCAACCGCCCCGGGACGATGAGGCGCTGGGAGCGGCGCTCCCCCGAACGGCGAGCCGCGAACCC
Organism: Patescibacteria group bacterium; assembly: GCA_028712155.1. Classification (GTDB taxonomy): domain Bacteria; phylum Patescibacteriota; class Patescibacteriia; order Buchananbacterales; family GWA2-38-13; genus VMFR01. The sequence continues at coordinate 79,254 of JAQTQO010000002.1, forward strand.
GCGTCGGCACTCGAAAACTTCGCCACCGAACTCACGGACCCCCGCTTCCAGCACCGCCTCGACCCCCTCATCGGCCGGCACGCGGAACTCGAACGCATCATCCACATCCTTTGCCGCCGGACGAAAAACAATCCCCTCCTGCTGGGCGACCCCGGCGTCGGCAAGACCGCGATCGTGGAAGGTTTGGCGCGGGCGATCGTACAGGGCAAAGTGCCGGAGGCGTTGCATGACGCGCGCATTTACCGGCTCGACGTGGGGCTGCTCGTGGCCGGCGCATCCTTTCGCGGTGAATTCGAACAGCGCTTCAAGCAGCTCATCGTTGAAATCAAGAACCGGCCCGAGGTCATTTTGTTCATTGATGAACTGCACGTCATCGTCGGCGCGGGATCGGCGAGCGGGGCGATGGACGCGGCCAATCTTATGAAACCGGCGCTGGCGCGCGGAGAAATCCGCTGCATCGGCGCCACCACCCTGGAAGACTTCAAACGGCACATCGAACACGACGCGGCACTCGAACGGAGATTTCAGCCGATCTTGGTCCGACAACCCGACGTGCCGGAAACCATCGCCATACTCAAAGGGCTGCGGGAACGCTACGAGCGTTTCCACGGCGTCAAAATTTCCGACGATGCCGTCGCCGCCGCCGCGACGCTCGCCGACCGGTATCTGACGGGCAAATTCATGCCCGACAAAGCCATTGATATCCTGGACGAAGCCGCGGCCAGCCGCAAGGTCAGCCGCGCGCCGGGCGTGGCCGTGGCACGCCGCCGCGCCGCGGAACGCGAACTCAAAGAACTGCTGAACCGCAAAGCCCTGGCGGTATCCGGAGAACATTTTGAAGAGGCGCTCAGGCTCCGCAACCTGGAAGAAGCGCTCCGCGGACGCCTGGCTCAGCTGCAACGCCATGCCGCCCACCCGTCTGCCGGCAACCGCCAAACCGTCGGCGCGCGGGAGATCCACCAGGTGATTTCACGGATGACGGGCGTGGAGCTGACCCTCATCCGCGCCGGCGAGCGGCAGCAGTTGCAGCGGCTCGAACACATTCTCACGCGGCGCGTGCTCGGCCAGACGGATGCCGTACGCAAAGTGTCCGAGATCATCCGGCGCGCCCGCACGGGGATCGCCAACGCCCGGCGGCCGGTGGGCTCATTCCTTTTCCTGGGGCCCTCCGGCGTCGGCAAAACGGAACTGGCGCGCGTACTGGCCGATGCGATCTTCGGCGGCGCCGATGCGCTCATCCGACTGGACATGTCGGAATTCGCCGAAGGGTTCAACATTTCACGGCTGATCGGATCGCCGGCCGGATATGTCGGCTACCGCGAAACCGCGCAACTCACCGACGCCGTGCGTAAGCACCCCCACAGCGTGGTCCTGTTCGACGAGATTGAGAAAGCGCATCCGCAGGTGCTCACGCTCCTGCTGCAAATTCTCGAGGACGGCCTGCTGACGGATGCGACCGGTAAAACGGTCAACTTCCGCAACGCCGTCATCGTCATGACTTCCAATTTTGGTACCGACCAGCTGCTCACGCCGTCCGCGCTGGGATTCGGCAGCCGATCGGGGAATGATAACGAACGGCAGACCGAAATGGAACGCAAGCTGATCGGGCAACTGGACGAGCAATTCCCTATCGAGCTGCTGAACCGCATTGACCAGATCGTCGTGTTCAACCCGCTGTCGCCGGTAACCGTGGCCCGGATCGTCCGCCTGCAGCTCCAGGAGCTTGGCCAGCGGATCGCCGATCAGGGACGAACACTGCGCTGGAGTCCCGCGGTCACCCGTCTGATCGCCGCGGCGAGTTATTCCCCCGAACAGGGAGCGCGCGCGGTCCGGCGGGAAATTCAGGAACAAATTGAAACGCCGATCGCCATGCGTCTGCTGCGCGTCAAGCAACCCAAGCACATCACGGTCGGAGTACGGAACGGCAAGATCGTCGTGCGCTAATTAAATTACATTTTCAATTTACCATTTTCAAAAATTTTCAATTGCCAATTTTCAAACCCCGCATCGCTTTGAAAATTGATAAATGAAAATCGAAAATTCCGTCCTATGCCTCGACTTCAGCGCATCGTCTTTATCGTCACGTTCATCATGGTGGCCTTTACGCTCGGCTTGCTGCTCTACGCCGTATTTTTCGCGCCGGAAACCGGTCCGGGCGGCGGAGTGAACGTGAACTACAGCGGAGGAGGCGGCGGCATCGAAGTCCCGCCGCTGGGGGGGATCAACGGCCGGCTCCCGGGAGGACAACCGACACCCACGGCAGCCGTCTCTCCGACACCCGCCGGCACACCGGTATCGCCGGTCGCCAACGGCGGACTCACGCACACGCAGCAGATCGGCGACCGGACCGGCCAGGGTTTCACCCTGGATCACGACGGTTCCAGCCTCCTGTACTACAACGGCGATGACGGCATTTTCTACCGCCTGACGTCCGACGGTAAAGCAACGCGGTTAAGTGACCATGTATTCCATGACGTCCAACAGGTCACCTGGTCGGATGACCGGCAACGGGCGGTTCTCGAATACCCCGACGGACAGAACATCATTTACGACTTTGGAACTAGCAAACAGGTCACGCTCCCCAAGCACTGGGAATCGTTTGACTTCTCGCCGGACGGCACTCAGGTGGTCGCGAAAAGCATCGGCCTCGATGTCGACAACCGCTGGCTGGTCATGACCGACATGAACGGCAATCAGACCCGGCCGATTGCCTCCATCGGTCAAAACGCAGACGCCATCACCCCGAGCTGGTCGCCGAACAACCAAATGGTGGCGACGCTGACGGAAAACCAGGGCTCCGACAGCTCCGATCTTATCTTTATCGGCCTGAACAACGAGAATTATCCTTCCCTGACGCTTCCGGGGTTGGGGTATGAGGGGCAATGGACGCCGAGCGGCAATCAACTCCTCTATAGCGTCCACAGCGGCCGCAGCAACAGCAAGCCGGAGCTCTGGATCGTTGACGCGACCGCCAGCACCATGGGGAGCAACCGGCGCGAGATCGGACTGCAGACCTGGTCGCACAAATGCACTTTCGATTCGACCACGACCGCCTACTGCGCCGTACCTTCCACTCTCCAGGACGGCGCCGGCCTCTTCCCTCAGGAGATGGACAACTCGGCCGACCAGCTCTACCGCGTTGACCTGGCCACCGGCGCAACGTCACTGGTGGCGACCCCCGACGAACAGCACACGATGCAATCGTTGCAGGTATCCAGCGACGGCCGCACGCTGTACTATGTCGCCAAGCAAGACGGGAAAGCCTACAAGATACAGTTGAAATAAACCCCGGATTCGAAACAATAAATTCCTAAATTCCCAATACCTGAATAGATCCCCAAATTTCGAAATGACCAGGGTTTAACATCTGGGGATGGTTTGGGAATTGGAAATTTTGGTATTTTAACGTGGTTTGAGTATTGGTTGGCCGGGAAATCAGGAATTTCATTATTGCTGTGACCATCAAAGTCAAAACTATTTACGTCTGCTCCCACTGCGACGCCCAGTTCCCTAAATGGCTCGGGAAATGCCCCGAGTGCAATCAATGGGGCACCATTAGCGCAACGGTAAAAACGGTGCAACGGCCGCACGCGCAAGCCGCCGCGGGTAAAGTCATCGGTTTTCATCAGATCGCCGGGGACCGGATCAAGAAAATTGCGACCGGCCTGGGAGAATTCGACCGGGTGGTTGGCGGCGGACTGAGCGCGGGGAGCATGACGCTTCTGTCCGGCGAACCGGGCATCGGCAAATCGACCCTGGTGCTGCAGGTGGCGGACCGCATCGCGGCAACGACCGGCAAGCCGGTGCTGTACGTCTCGGGCGAAGAATCGGCCGGACAGATCAAAGATCGCATCGTACGGCTGCAGCTCAAGCCGGAACACTTCTCGTACCTGGAGGCGACCGACGTGCAAACTATTGCCGCTACCATCGCCGCGCATGTCCCGCCGCTGACGGTCGTGGATTCCGTGCAAACCATCCGCTCGGCCGAAGTTACATCGGAGAGCGGCAGCCTCAGCCAGATCAAGGCCTGCACCGCGGCGCTGGTGGACACCGCCAAAGCCACCGGTGCCGCCGTCATGCTCATCGGCCACATCACCAAAACCGGCACCGTCGCCGGCCCCAAAGCGCTCGAACACCTGGTCGACACCGTGCTCTCCCTGGAGGGCGACAACGTGCAGGCCTACCGCCTGCTCCGGACGGTGAAGAACCGCTTCGGCGCCACGTCGGAACTGGGCGTGTTTGAAATGCACGGCGCGGGCCTACGCGAAGTGGCAAACCCTTCCGCGATGTTTCTCGCCGGCCGCACGGCGCGCCAACCCGGCGCAGTGGTCACGCCGGTCATCATCGGCGCCCGCGTCTTTTTGGCGGAAGTGCAGTCGCTGGTATCGTGGACGCGCTACGGCTATCCGCAGCGCAATGCCATCGGCTACGACTTCAAGCGCATTGCGTTGATTGCAACCGTCCTGGACCAGCGGGTCGGCATCCGACTGGCGAAAAACGATATCCACGTGAAAGTTGCCGGCGGGCTAAAGATCACCGACCCCGGCGCGGACCTCGCCGTCGCCCTGGCGATCATTTCGGCCCAGCGCAAGCGCACCATCGATCCGCAGACGGCCGCCTGCGGGGAAGTCGGGTTAAGCGGAGAGATACGTCCCATCCCGAAACTCGAACAACGCGTTGCCGAGGCCATCAAACTCGGCTTTACCACGGTCATCGTGCCGCGCATGGAAACTTCCCTGCCGCCGCAGTGCCTGCCGGTCGCAACCATCCAAGATACGCTGCGCGAGCTGTGGGGAGGGTAGAATAGCTCCGTCACTAACCGGATGAAAAAAATATTATCCAACTTCAAGCGCGAAATTGGGGTCTACCGCTGCGTTCTTCGGCACCCGAAAACCCCCAAGATGGCAAAATGGGTTCTGGCGGCCGCCGTCGCATATACAATCTCGCCCATCGATCTGATTCCAGATTTTATCCCGCTGCTGGGGCAACTCGACGATCTCATTATCGTGCCATCACTCATTCTCATCGCGCGCATGCTCATTCCCGCCGATATAATTGCCGAGTGCCGAAAGAGCGCGCTGGCGCACTCCACCCCGCCGGTATCTCATGGGTAAACCGCTGCCAGGAATTTTTTACCGCCGCCGTACGCTCGCGGTCGCCCGCGAGCTTTTGGGCTGCACGCTCTGCCGCCGTTGGCACGGTCGGATCATCCGCGGCCGGATTACCGAGACCGAGGCCTATTGTGGGTCACACGATTTGGCCTCCCATGCCTCGCGCGGAAAAACCGCGCGGACAGCTGTGATGTTCGGACCGCCCGGCCATATCTACGTTTATCTGGTCTACGGCATGTACTGGTGCCTCAACATCGTGACCGAACGCGACGGCTACCCGGCGGCAGTCCTCATCCGCGCCGCGATGGTCACCGGCGTGCCGAACCAAAAAACCAACGGCCCGGGAAAACTGTGCCGTTATTTCCAGATTAATCGGACGCTGAACGCCAAGCCGCTGAACCGAAAAACCGGCCTGTGGATTGAGCCGGACGCGAAAAAAAATTCACCTTTGCCCATGCGCAGGACGCCGCGCATCGGCGTGGATTACGCCGGTGCATACCGCGACAAACTGTGGCGGTTTGTACTCACCAATCCCACCAAAGACTACTCCAAATGAACCTCCGGCGCTTCGCGCTGACGCACCGCGGCGGAGAGCTCGGGATGATGGGCGAGCTGCGGATCCTGGCGCAACAGTTCCAACGCGGCGGTGCGCGCGTGCTGGGCTAAATCCAAATCGGCGAGGCTGGCGAGTTTGAGTTGCGAAAACCCCGACTGCTCGGTGCCCAGGATCTCTCCCGGGCCGCGGAATTTCAAATCCAGCTCCGACAGTTCAAAACCATTTTTCGCCTGCATAAACGCCGTCAGCCGGTCAATCGCCGCACCGGCCGTTGCATCGGTGCACAAAAAACAGTAGGACTGGTGGGTCGAACGCCCGACCCGGCCGCGCAGCTGGTGCAGCTGGGCTAATCCGAACCGCTCCGCACCTTCGACCACCATCACGGTGGCATTGGGCACATCCACACCGACTTCGACCACCGTGGTAGACACCAAAAGATCAACCGTGCGGTTCTGGAAGGCGGCCATGGTGTCCGCTTTTTTTTCGGCTGACATTTTGCCGTGCAGCACCGCGATCCGTAAATCGGCAAACACATCGCGCTGCAAAATTTTTGCTTCGGCGGTAGCGGACCGCACGCCGAGCGTATCAGACGGATCGATCAACGGGCACACCACAAATGCCTGCCGGCCGGCGGCAATCTGCTGACGGACGAACTGGTACATCCGCGGACGCGAGGCGGGAGTGACCATCTGCGTCACGATAGTTTTGCGCTCGCGCGGCAGCTGCCGGATGGCCGAAATTTCCAGATCACCATACAGCACGAGCGCCAGCGACCGCGGGATGGGAGTCGCCGTGAGCGAAAGGAAATGCGGACTGTACGTCTTGGCCGCCGCAACCAATTGCTTGCGCTGCTGGACGCCGAACCGGTGCTGCTCATCCACAACAGCCAATGCCAACTGCCGCCAGCTCACGCCCCCCTGCAGCAGAGCGTGAGTGCCCACCACCACATCGAGCGCGCCGTTTTGCAGTTTCGCGACCAGCTGGCGCTTCGTTAAGGAGTGCGGAGACGCCGTCGGGCGATTGGACGCGCGCGGCTGGATCGCCCGGCGGCTGCGCGTCAGGAGCCCCACCGATAC
>JAQTQO010000053.1 GCA_028712155.1 Patescibacteria group bacterium
TTTGTTTCTATTCCTTCCCGTCCGTGAATCTGGAAGCGATGGCGGCGGGAAAACCGGTCGTCGCCACGTGTTTTGGCGGCAGCCGCGAAGCGGTGACCGACGGGGTGACCGGCTTCATTGTGAACCCGTACAACACCGCGACTTTTTCCGATCGCCTGCTGCGGCTGTTGTCCGATCCGGCACTGGCCCAACGCTTCGGCGCTGCCGGCCGGCAGCGCGTGGCCAAAGATTTTTCTGCTTCGCGATGGCTGGACATGCTGGAGCAGTGGTATAAAGGATAATGTTGGCGGCACCTATGCGCGTCGTGGCAATGAAAAAATTTTTTCACCAGGTGCAGGATCGCGTCCGGCAACCGAGCTACTTGGCCGCCCTGGCGGTAACCACGGTCAGCTATTTCGTCGGTACCCGCATACTGCAGAATTTTTTCTACCGGGGTTTCCTGCGGCCAGCCGATCTGTTCGAAAGCTATGGGCCGAAATTTCTTGACCCCGAACCGTTGGAGGTGCCGCTCTATCTGCTGGGGTACCTGGTAATCCCTGCGCTGGCACTCGCGGTGCAGGCCGGATTGGAGCGGTGGCGGCCAAGTGTGCAAAACGACCGGCGCTGGCGCTGGGCGGCAGCCGTTGTCGCGGGCGCCACAGTTCTCGCGATGGGTGTGTTTTTCCCGTGGCACCGCGCGTTAAGTTTTCTCGGCCAAGCACTGGCGTACGTGCAGACGCGGGGCCTGGGGCGGGCGCTGTGGCTCGCCACGACCAAACGCCTGTTCGTTTCAATCATGTTAGCGGCGGTAACGGCGTTCACATTTGTTATCGCGTACGTTGCCAGTCGGCGCTGGCGGTTTTCCCTGAAACCGTGGGCGGCGATCGAACGGACGGCCGCTCGCTGGGGCTGGATTTTTGTGCCGCTGCTTGCCGTTCTCTTGTTTCATCCCAATTTTCCGTACGACAGTCACCACGTGCATTTTTTCCTCGCGCCCGTCCATGATCAGCTCTACGGCAAGCCGCTGCTGTATGAGACCTCCAGTCTCTACGGTATCGCCAGCCACTACCTGCTGGTGCTGATTTTCGGCACGCGGCTTTTACCGTTCACCTATCCGGCGTTTTCCCTGCTGGAGATGGTGTTTTTCTTCGGATTTTTAACCGGGTTGTACTTCGTGCTCCGGTCGTGGTTTCGTTCGCCCACGTACGCGGTGGCGGCAACGTTGGCGACTACCGCCGTCCTGTTTTTGTTCCAGACCAGTCCGACGCGCTCGGCGTATGATTTCCCGGCCATGACCCCGCTGCGGTTTTGGATATTCTTGCCGGTCCTGGCGCTGCTTTTATCTTACGGGCGGACGCACCGTCAATGCGCGGCGCGCGGCGCGATTGCGCTCGCCGTCCTGTCGCTCGCGTGGAATCTGGAAACCGGCCTGGCGATCGCGGTGGCCACGTGGGCCACGTTGCTGATCACCGGACCGGGGAAAGTATTTCCGCGGGCCGTCAAACTGACGGGTGAATTCTGCGCCTGGGGCGTCGGGATATTTGCGGTCATTACGCTGGGCAACTGGGCGGTCTACGGCAGTCCGCCCGATTGGCTTTCCTACCTCCGCGAGATTCGGGAGTACGCCAGCGGGATCGCCATGTATCCGCTGCCGGCCGTGGGAATATTCGATGCGCTGGTCATCGGTGCGATTGCCGTGGTTGTCCCGCAGGTTTTTCGGCGCTCCGGAGAAACGGCGGAAACGCCGCTGCTGTTTGTCGCGTTCTACGGCGCATTCGCCATGGTGCACTACATCGGCGAGTCGACCTGGCAGACATTATTTTTGTCGGCCTGGCCGTTCGCGGTGCTGCTTTTTGCCGTTGCCGATCGTACCGCGGTTCACCCCGCCGGCCGCGGACGGCACGTGCTGACGGCCACCCTTGCCGCGGCAACCTTCTTCTGCGCCGGGCTGTTTTTCGTCAAGCTGCCGGTGGAGTTTAGCTACCGGAACTACCGTACCGTTACGGAGAGTTTCCTGACCGTGCCCGATCGCGACGCGGCGCTCGTCCGTGATGCGGCCATCTTGCGGCGCGATTTCCCGGAGGTGCGCCTCCCGCTCCTGCACATCAACGATGCCAAGCTCCTGCAGTACGCCGGCAAAGTCAACGCGTTTCCGGTCTACTACAGCTGGACGCTCTATTACCGAACAGCAATGGCGCAGCTGGTTGCGCAGGTGGAGAAGGAGCGTCCGCAGTACGTGCTGGTGGGCAACGGCAGCGACGCCATGGACGATTTTCAGCGCGCCCGCGCCGTTGATATCAACGCCTACTTCCGTCCGCTGCTGCCATCCGCGTACGTCATCACGGAGCAGCTGGAAACTTTGGATGTGTACGAGCGCCGCGACTGAATGTAGTCCCCTGGTCTTGCATTACCAAAAAACGCCGCCCGTGGGCGGCGTCTCATTTTATATGCGGTGGTCTATTGCGGGCGGCGGTAGACTTTGAGCGTGTTGAGCGTGCGCTCGACCGTGTAGCCGGCTTGCTGTAATCCGGCCTCGAAATCGGCGATGCGCTGGTCGGGCTGATTCGGACCGAATTTCTGTTTTGTGGTGACCAGCACGCGCAGCGGCCGGCCGCTTTTGACCTGGGCAATAAAATCGTCAATCTGCCGTGGATAGATGACCTGCGCGTCGTCAAAATACGTTGTCACGAATCGTCCGTCCTGCCGCAGATCAAACCAATTGACCTTGCCGGCCATCAGGAGGAGCTTGCCGTCGTCCTGATGCAGCAGCGGTACGCGGTTTTGGGAAAACATAGCCGCAATCGCCTCCGCGTCCTGGTGGAACGGCTCGTCGCTCGGTTTGACCGCGGTCAGGCCGGCGTGCGCGTAGTCGCGCAGGAAAAAGATTACCGGCAGTTTGGCCATGGTCATCACGCCGGCGAATGCGAGCAGCCCCACGATTACCGCCGCGGCCAGGCGCTGGGCCGATGCATTGGCCGCCGACGACAGCGCGCGGACGCACGCGTACACCAGCAGCAGCAAAGCCGGCAGCGAAATGAAATTCAGGTAACTCCAGGCGGAATTGCCCACGTAGTAGAGAAACGACAGCGCCCCGTAGGTTGCCAAAAACGGCACCATCGGTTCGGTGGATTGCCGCCTGATCCACCGGTATGCCACCCAGCCAAACGCTGCCAAGTAGATCACGATAAATGCCTGGTACAGGCCGATTCCCGGCATCGGCAGTTTGCCGTACCCGCCTTCAAATGCCGTAAGAATGGAAAATTGCGTTACCCAGTCCGGCCAGCGTCCCACAACCAGAAAGTTCACGATGGTGGTCAGGCCGAATACCGCGAGGGTGTAGCCCATCTGCCGCACGGCCACGCCGCCGATGCGGACGAAACGTTGCCGCAGCGGTCGCTGGAATTCTCCGAATTCCGCGGCGCTGATGGCAACGAGCGTCGCTGCGGAAAGGTAGATGCCCGTTTCGGCGTTCCAGAGGATGCCCAGTCCCGCGGCCATGAGCGCAAGTTCGCGGTACGCGGCTTTCCGCGTCGCGCCATACCACGTAATGAGGAGCGCCGGCAGCAGGTAGAAACCCTGGCGGTAGACGTTCTGTCCGGGCGAATCGTACGCGGTGATGTACGGGTCAGAGAGCAGGAAAAATCCGACGATCAGCCCCAGCCACGCGGCGAGCAATGCCGCCGCACGGGAGTTCATCCAGCGCCGCGCGAGCGCATAGAGGCCGAAAATGAACGCCAGATACAATATTTCAGCCACGAGCGCAAACGTGTGGATGTTCGCTGACGGTACGAGCGCCATTACGAGCGTGACGAGGTAGGTGTTGAGCACGCCGTATAAACCGTACGTGCCGTACAGCACGGGCCGGCCGTAAAGTATTTCGCTTGCCGGGCCAAGCACGTAGTTGGTATTGCCTTCGACGTACGGGAAGTTCGGATCCATGATGATGAAGGCGACGGCCAGCGCGAGAATCGGCAGCAGCACAGGCAGGAGACGAGACGCCTCAAACCGCCGCCATCCCGAGGCGAGCGGCGGTCGCCAGTAGGCGGCGGCCAGGAACGCCGCCAATCCGGCAGCCAGGGAAACGCGCACGATGTAGAGCCGTTTGGTGAACAGCAACCACAGCGCGTGGCCGATGTCGTGTTTGGCGAGGTAAACTTGCGCGAATGAAAATAGCCGCGGTGCCAGCACCGCTCCAGCCAGGACAGCGGCGATCAATGCAATAGTGGTGATGCGCCGCAAGTTGGCGGTAAAAAATACCCTGATCGTTGCGGCCGCTGCACCTCCTCGGCGGTGGGAGAGCGCCGCGACGGCGAGTGCGACAACCGGAATTACCAAATAACTCGCGAGGTACAGTGGGATTTCAAACGGTTCCGGCAGGAACGGGTAGCCGGCATAGATGTCCTGGACCGGCGGGGGTGTATAGACAATCCGGTCTTGAAAAATCCGGGCAGCCAAAAAGTAGGCCAGTGTAGTGGGGATGAGCGCGATGACAAACCGGCGCCAGGGCATTGTGCGGACCAATTCTTTTAACTGCATCATAGTCGCAGTAAACCGGCCGGAAATCCGGCGTCGTAATTATTTGGGGCCGGCGAGCACGGCCATGCCGTCAACGGAAAGCACGTTCGTTTTTACCACACGCTGGACGGTGAAATGTTGGGCAATCAGCGCCAGTTCGTCTGATTCGGTGCGAATGTTCTTGCCCCGGTCGCGGGCGGCCAAAAATCTCCCCAGGCGGTTTTCCGGGCGCTGCTGGACCGGATCGAGCACGATCAGCGAGCGC
>JAQTQO010000026.1 GCA_028712155.1 Patescibacteria group bacterium
CATCGTGTCCAACCCGCCGGATTTTGTGAACGGGTTCTTCATTGATGAACGCAAAATCTTTGACGACGGGGGACGTCTCATCGCCAGTGGCGTGAAAAAGGCACTGAGTTGGCCGAACACGACCACCGACCCGTTCACCCGTCTGGTGTACTACGAAGCGCCGGGCGAAGACGATGTCACCGTGGAAAATTGGTACCTCGACATCACGAGCCCAGTGGTGTCGATGGCCGGCAGTTACGCCTGCGGTACCACGACCATCAGCGCTACCGACAGCGCCGGTAACCAGTATCTGACGACGACCGGCACGCGGACGGTGTTGGAGGGCGTCACGACGACGGATGGTTACACGGGCAATAGCGGTAACTTCGGGCTCCTGACGACGCGCTCGCGACCCGGTACGAACTTCGGCAGTTACGCGGCCGCGAGTGACCGAGCGACGGCCTCGACGACTACATTCGTGCTCAAGTCGACCGAAGTGTTCGCCTGCTCGTTCTACCCGCCAGTGGCGGCGTCAACCAGCGATTTCACCTCCAATCAGTTCACGGGTGCAGGCTACCTGCACATGGACGTCAAAGTACGGTGAGGACTTCTCCTGCCCCTGGAAATCGGGGGCAGGGCTAAGTCCTAACTTATAACCGAAATACGCCTATGAAAAAAACCATTGCGATACTCCTGGCGAGTGCTGCGGTCGGCGCCGGGATCGGCTACCTCTCCGTGCGGTTCGCCGCGCCGGCACCGCCGCCGCAAAATCTCGGTTATGCCGACCGGGGTGGGGGGTATCTCCGCACCATGAGCTTTGGCAGCAGCACGTCCAACGGTATCGTGTTGCCATTTGAATACGCCACGGCGAGCAACGAGCCGGGTGCCGCCTCGTCAACCGTTATCCTGAATACCTCCGGGGCCGATTCTCTTTGGATGGAGATCGCCATCGCGCCGGACCAGCGCCATAGCACCGGCACGGTGAAGATGCTGCTGGAAACTTCCACCAACGGAACCGACTGGTTTGCGGTGTTCAGCTCCCCGAGTTCCACCTCACCGGCGATTGCCACCGCCTCCACGACGTTCTACCTCGCATCGCAAAGCATTATCGATTTGCGTTATACCGCTCCGGCCAGCAACGTCACCACCACGGCGTCATTCAATACTGCGCAACTCGGCTATAACCTCCGCGGCGCCCCGTACACCCGCGTGCGCATGTCCGCCCCGCTGGGAGCGATGGTTGCCGCCGAACGGACCGAGCCGATCCGCATCTACGGCAGCATCACCGCGATTACCGAACGAAGCAACTAACCATTAATGCACGACGGCCTATGACCGACCAATTAAAAAACGTCCTCCTGCACGGCTTGGAGACGTTGGGAAACCTCGTCCTGTCTTTCCTGCTGAGCTGGCTGGTGAAAGATTTGCTGCCGGTGCTGCCGCAAACGCCGGTATGGATTTTCATTGCCGGATTGGTGGCGGTTGGGGTGAAAACGCTGCGGGAAGCAGGCGTGGTGAAAGATTACACGAACCTTGGTAAGGCACGGCAAGCGAAACCAAACCTCGATTCCTCCGACTAGCCTATGCGCAGCCTGACCACCACGCAACTCGTTGACGAACTCAAGCGCCTGACTGGCGATACGTTCGGCAATGAGGATGCTGAGGCGTTACTCGGCGCAGCCTACGACGATATCCTGCTGGAACGACCGTGGTATTTCCTGCGCAAGTGGTGGTCATCGGCAACCTTTGCGGCGGCCGGCGTCACGTTACCGACCGACTGGCTGAGTCCTTACGAGGACAAACTGTACGTCGGCAGTTCCGCCGCCGGCGCGGAAAAATGGACATTCTACCTCATCCCATTTGAGCAGTGGATCGAGCGCAAGGATTCTGACGGTTACTGGTGGGTTGACCATGCCAGTTCCATGGTCAAGTTCACGGGCACGCCGTCGGCTACCGGCACCATTTACCTGCCGTATTGCTATAGCCCCGATCCTTTGACGGTGGCTGCAAATAATACGCCGGTGCTGCCACCCGGGACGCACCTGCTGATTGCCTACGGTGCGGCGCAACTGTGGTACGTCAAGGAACAGGCCGAACGCGGTTCCTTCGTCGGCCTTGAGGAGATCCGCGCGAACCAACGCATGCTCCACGACAAACTCATCCTGCTGGATGCCGAGTACAAAGAACTCGAAATGCGCCAGCAAGCCATCCGTTAATCCCATGCCCCGCACCCTGCAAATCAACAATTTCCTGCACGGGCAAATCACTTCATTGGAGGGCCGCGCGATTCCGCGCGGTGCGGCGCAGTCATCGAAAAACTGGCTGACGGCCGGCGACCACATCGAATTGCGTCTGGGCATGGCGCGGTTGGGGGCGCTGGTGACCGGCAACGGCCGGATCTCCGGGCTGCACCGGGCGGTTAAAGTTGACGGTACGGAGCAGCTCTGGCGGTCCCGCAAACGGAAGATCGAATACTACACCACGGCGGCTGCTGCCTGGGCGGAAGTGAGTACCAATATCCTGCCGGCTGCGGCGAATGATGAGGATGTCGAGTTTGCCAACTATGCCGGGCTGGCCGGGTACCAGCTGTGGTTCAACAGCCCCAACGGGATTTTTGGCAAAATCATGATCGCCAATCCCGGCAGCTACGCCGACCAGTACACGGCGGCAAAAAACTTCCTCGGCTGGATCGCCATTCAATTCAACCGTTGCCTCCTGTGGAACCGGGGCCGAACCGGCTCACCGGCCCGCGCCGACGAGACCACGCCGTACGGCAGTTACATTGACGCGGCGGCGTATACGACGGTGACGGCTGAAAACATCGGAACCGGCGACGGCGTAACCAAAACATTCACCGACACGCTGGACTTCAAAGCCGGCGGATCTCGCCGGACATGCTTTGCCATCAGCGTGACTGACAGCGTTGAAACTTTCACCGATGACCGCGACGGTAATTTGACGGGGTCGCTTGGCGGGACGGGCACCATCAACTACATGACCGGCGCAATCTCCGTCACGTTCAAGACCGCTCCCGCTGGTTCACAGGCCATCACCTGCGACTACCAGTGGGAGGACTCCGCCAGTACGGGCATCGCTGATTTTTCCTACTCGGGGACACGCACCGCCGGCCAGGGCTTTGCGTTCCGCCAGGATTCCAACGGCTCGCCGCTGCTCGCCATGCCGTTCTACGACGGCATATTCTACTGCCTGCACCAACGTATTGCCTGGACGCTGGAACTGACCAACACCGATACGGGTGCGGCCAATTTGCCCTATCGGGAAAAGGTGGGCATCCCGTTCCATCGGGCCTACTGCGCGACCGCCGAGGGAATTTATTACACCGACGATACCGACCAGAAGAAACCGCGTTTCCGGCTCCTGGGATATGGCGGCCGCGACGCGACCAAGGTGATTCCGGCGACGATTTCGCAAAACCTCAATTTGGAGGATTACCGGTTTGACCGCGGCGTGGTACGCGAGTACGGCGATTACGTTATTTTCTGCGGCCGGCACAAGAGCAAGACGTTCAACGACACGATGTGGCTCTACCACCGGACGTACAAAAGTTTTGACGTGGTGGACTACATCGCGTCCACCCTTGAGGAATTTGAGGGCAAACTCGTGGCCGGCGACGACATTGCCGACAACGTCTATGAACTGTTCTCCGGCTACGACGACGACGGCTCGCTCATCCCGAATTTTTGGATGGGTAAGACCGATCACCTCGACATCAACCGGCTCAAGCGGGAGCGCAAGATGATCGTGCGCGGCCTTATCCAGCCCGACCAGAACCTCGATATCTACGGCAAAAGTGATGATGGCGCCTGGGTACTGCTGGGTTCGGTGCAAGGCGACGGCGATTATGTGGATACCGGAACCAAAGTCACGATCGGGCCGGTGACGGCCGGGCGGAACGAAATCGGCGGGGGAGGATCGGGCAGTTCCGGCAGCGTGACCGCTTCGCCGTATACGCGCGAGCTCGACCTCATGCAACTGGGAGATTTTTACGAACTCACTCTCAAGGTGCAGGCGACGTTCCTTGGGTACGTGTCGGTGAGCAGTTTTGAACACTACGACATCCGGGCCAAACTCGCCCGGCTTCCCGTGAAATATCGCAGCTAATTTTAATTTGCATCCTATGCCCCACGCTTACCTCAAAAAACTGGCCACCGTCGCGCTCAGTCTCACCATGGTCGGCATGTACATCCTGCCGGCAGCCGCGATCACCGGCTATACGCCGGCAGCGATTGCGAGCCTGTTTGACCGTTACGGCTATACGCCAAGCGCCGCGGACGTCAGCTGGTGGCAGACGCATAGCCGCAACCAGTGGGGCGATCTGGAATGGAACCTGGCGCGCCGCCAGGTCCGGGCCAATACGCCGAAAGTGGCGGTGCAGCAATCATGCGTTGACGCCAGTTGTCCGCTCGGCACAACGATTCCGGTCACCGTCGCGTTATTTGAAACCAGCCTGCAGGCGTCGATCACGTCCAGCGATACTTCCATGACCTTGGTGAACGGGACCGATAAGGACGGCAACACACTGTCGGGCACCTACGCGTTCATCATCGACGAGGGAGAATCGATCGAGGAATTCGTCCAAGCCAGCTGCACGGATACTGCCTGTTCGGGCATGACGCGCGGCATTTCCGTGGTGTCGGCATCCACGACCGTGACGGCGCTCAAGCAGCCCCACCGGCGCGGCGCCTCGGTCAAGATGACCGACTTTCCCATCATCGGCATCCTGACGCGCATTTTCAATGACCAGGGGACGCTGCCGGTGCCGATTCACTACCAGGAAAATTTTGACCTCACGACCAGCTCCAATACTACGCTGGCGTCGAAAGCCTACGTCGACAGCGTCGGTTCATCGGGCGCAGCCAACGCCAATGAATCCACTAAAGGCATCAGCGAATTAAGCACCGGTATTGAGGCAGCCTCAAGTACCTCAGCTGGCGGGACTGGCGCAAGATTGGTGTTGCCTGGCAGTCTTGCCACCTCGACGCCATCAGCGAATGCCGGATTGCAGGTGGTCGTTACCGAGAATGACGGCAAACTCAGCCAGAAATTTTTGGATCTGAATGAACCGTTTGCATTCGGATCAACCGCAAGTACAACTTTCAGTGGTAAGACAACTTTGAGTGGAACCAC
This sequence comes from Patescibacteria group bacterium, assembly GCA_028712155.1. Lineage (GTDB taxonomy): Bacteria > Patescibacteriota > Patescibacteriia > Buchananbacterales > GWA2-38-13 > VMFR01. Next base: position 5,128 of record JAQTQO010000026.1, read on the forward strand.
CGATCTCTATGGTACCACGACGGCCTGGCTTGCATTGACCGACGGCAGTGTGGCGAATATCTTGCACCGGCATCAGCCTACGATGGGATATGCTTGGGCTTCAGGGACAGGGAATTTCATCATGCAACATAACCTTGGCGTCACGCCGTCGTATGTTGAAGTGAAGTGGTACGCCACGAATCATGCTTGGGGTTCCATTACCGGGCAAGGTACGGCAACTTCTACTGATTCAGAACGGAGTATTTCACTTACGAATGCTTCTGTGGGAAGTTTATTCGCTCTCACTTCTAGTACTAATTATATTGTTATCACAAGTGATTCGGCCGGTACTTCTTGGGTCACGGGTGATTTACAGACGCTGAATACGACGCAGGCCATCATCAATTTCACGGCCTGGAATCCGGCAAGTCCGCCGTTGCGTATTCTCTGGACCGTCTGGCCCTAACCTTGTTCATTCTTTCACGTTTGACCTATGCCCGTGCCCATCAATCGCTACGACATCCCGAGTATTTTTCGGCGCGCTAAAGGACGCAACCCGAGCGCCGAGGAATTCGCGCAGATCGAAAAGGACGTGCGCAACATTCCCTCGGATGCTGATGCCGTCAGCTACATTGAACGGTTCAACATGACCATGCCGGGCAGCGAGGTATTGGAGCGCCAGGTACGCGAACATAAGGCACTCAAACGGAACGAAGTGGAAGCCTACCTGCAACGGATGGGCCGGCCGAAGAACGATTTCACCGGCGTGGAGCAGCTGGGAGATGACCTCTACGACGTCAGTGGCGTACCGACGGGCGGCATCGAGCGCACCATCCGCGACGAGAGTGGTGTCACGACTCCCACCCCCGTGGATGAAGACGCAATCCGGCGGCAACAGCAGGAGCAGCTCAAAAGCCAGCTGGATGCGATCGAGGCAATTTTCAAGCCGATTGAAGCGATGCAGGCTCAAGCGGCCGCAAATCGCAGCGGTGGTACCCGGGCTGCCAATTCCGCAGGCGGCCTGATTGGTTCACCGTTTGGAACAGCTGACACGGCAAAAACCGAAACGGAGAATGCCGCAGCTGCAGCGCAAACGGCGGCGCTGAAAGCCGAGCGGGTGCAGGCGGCAATGACCGGCGCGCAAACCCGGGCGGATGATGAGATACTCCGCAAAGTCAAAGCCAACGAGGAGGCCGCCGACAAACATACGGCTCATTTGGAAAAACTTAAGACCCAGGCGCGCGACGACTTGGCGACGTTTGCCGCCGGCGGCGGTTCGCTGGAAGACCTCAACAACGCCGAGTACCGGCGGCTGTTTGAGGATTCCGGGTTCGGTTCGGTGGCTGAATTTGAGGCATACATCAACGCGAAAAAGCCGAAAGCCCAGCAGGTCAAGTACACCTACGAAACGCTCAAGAACGGCCAAGTGCTGCGCATGGGCGATGACGGCTCGACCAAGGTGGTCAACGATATCCAACTTCCCACGGACGGCAATTACGAAATTCGCCAGTTTGATAACGGCGAAGTGGTTATTTTCGACGCGGATACGGGAACGACCAAACCACTGGGCAATTACGCCAAACCCAAGACCGGGAGCGGCGGATCGAGCGGGGGAACGGTCAAGCTGAGCACGGCGCAGCGGGCCAAACTCCTGCGGGTGTTCTCCAACAGCGAACTGCGCGACTTTGAAACCGCGGTGAATGACTACGGCTTGGATGAAGTGCTCACGACCGTTGAGGATCCCCAGGAACGCGCCGCCATTCAGGATGCGTTCGGCATCTCGACGGAAACCGAAAGCCTTGACGACCGGTTGAAAGCGCTGGGCTACGATGCCGAAGCCATCCGGGAGTACAAGACCGCGCAGACGGATAACCCCAATCAGACGCTGGATCCCGTCGGGTTTCTCAAGCGATTCAAAGAGCAGAAAGCCGCTGCCAAGGGTGGCAGTTCTGACGAGGCATTACTAAACCAATTCCTCGGTGTTGAGTAACTCTATGCCGAATCGCTTTGTTCCGGTGAAAAAACCAACGAGCGCATTGTTGGATACCCCGGAAAACCGGGAGAAATTGGCGGGCGCGCTGCAGGTGATGCAACAGTTTTTGCAAGGTTTGGAAAACCGGGATTTTCGCGTCACCAATTTCCCGGCGACGCAGGATGTCAAAGTGACCAACCAGCCGGAGGTGCAAAAAGTGTCGGTCGGCAACTGGCCGAAACCCGTGCCGCCGGCTGAAGAAATCAAGATCAGCAACTGGCCCAAGGGAATTGCCGTAACCACGCTGGCCAAACCAGACTGGTGGAAAGAGCAGGATTTTTCAGAACTGGTGGACGCGCTGGAAGAAGTCGGCGAAAAACTCGATGCCTTACTGGCAGCCAGCAATCGCGCGCCGGCTGCCGGTCCGCAGACCGTGACGATTGCCAACCTCGATGCGCTCCGCACCGCACTTGCCGGCGTCGGCGGCACCAAGTTTATCGGCGGCGGAGGCGGGGCGAGCTCGGTGGTACTTGACGCCGTGACGCGGCCGCAGACGCCCACGATTGCGGTGACGGCGTTGACGCTTGCCGATACCGAATACAGCTACAGCATCCCGGCCAAGACCCGTTTGCTGATGATCCATCTGCGCGAGGGCGACCAGGACTTGCGCATGTCGTGGGAATCCGGCGGGACCGCAAACAGCGGCAATTACATTGTCATCCCGGCCGGATCCACCAAAGCCATTGACGGCATCAAGCTCATCGGTGCGACGCCGATATACCTGCGCTGCGTGGATGCCACCGCTAAGAACGTCGAAATCGAAACTTGGCAGTAAGTATGCGTCGCGTGTACATCATCATCGCGTTGCTGGCGGCCTGGCCGGTATCGGCCGCTGTTTTTTCGCCGCAGCATATTGAGGATCGGGTCGTACAGGTGCTGGCGGATGGACTGGCTAGCGGTACGCTCGGGTCCGGGGTCAGCGGGCCTGACTTTTTCAAACGCTCCGGCAATAACGTCAACCTGCTGAATTCCTCCTGGCAGCTGGGGAATGAATCGACCAAGATTTTTTACGGCTGGTTCACCAATGTACGGATGAACAGTTCATCAACGACGGCGGCAACGACCACCAGCATGGCGATTTCCGGCATTGCCGCGGGTAGCTGCCTGCAAACCGGAGCGGGTGGCGTGGTGACCGGCACCGGCGCCGCCTGCAGCGCAGGCGGGGGCGGCGGGGGATATGCCGAATTCGTCTCAGTCGGCGGCAACCAAGAATTTGTATCTACCACTCCGGCCACGTTTCCCTACGGCACGAAATCCGAACATGCGACCTCATCCAACACCTATTTTGAAGACCTTGATTGCAGCGCAAATGATAACCAAGGTGCGCTGACCGTGGGAGCTGACCATAAACTCATTTGCTCAAACGATGACGCAGCTGCGGGGGGCGGCGATGGAGGGTATGAATTCCTGACGGTGGGGGACAACCGGCAGCCGACCTCGACCGTCCCGATCGCTTTACCCAATGGTGTATTGGCCTCCACGACCGTTATTCTGTTTGATTGGCTCACGGTTTTCAATACGGCGACATTCAAGGATTTACAGGCAACCACGAGCAACACGAATTTTGCCACCAACACGACGCTAGCGACCGGCGACCTCTCGGCAACCGGGGCGGTCAATTTGCCTGCGGATGCGATCGGGGATGCCGAAGTGGTAAATACGCTGACCTGTTCCAATTACGTTCGCAAAAGCACCTGGACGGACATTGACAGCTATCCAGTCGCTTGCACCAACCAGACGGTGACGGGGCTTGGCGATACGCTGACCTGCAATTCGGTTGGCGCGGCGTATATGGCGTCGGCGGATTTCGGCGGATTCACCTGTAACGGTACGGCCTGCACCGTGGACAGCGACGGTACGTGGACCGGCCACAATAGCTATCCGGCAGCTTGTACGAACCAGGTGGTGACGCAGATCGGTGACACCAATACCTGCACGACGCTCAATTCTGCGTATCTGGACATGACGGCCAACTACGCTTTCACCGGGTTGCTTTCGGCAACTGACCTGCGGGCGTCCATGGAAAATGCCACGCGCACTAATACCGATTATGCCACGGTGACCAAGAGCCTCGCCACGGCTGATTTCTCGGCCACGGGCGCAATTAACTTTCCGGCCAGCGGCATCACCAACGCCATGGTGTCCGATATACTCACGGCAGATTGGGATTTATTGACCCACAAACCACCGACATCATCGGCACCCTTGGGATTCAACGGCCTGTGGGAATTGAAATACACGGGGGCTGTCGGGCCAACCTCGACCAATGGAATTTCCGTTCCCGCAAGCTCGACAATCACCACGCTACGTTCCGAAATCCTGACGGTTGGAACCACCGCCAACCTCCCCGCCAATTCTATTGACGCCATCACCGAGATTGCCGCCGCGCTCAAGAGCGGAGCGGACGGCGACCTTATTACAGGCACGGCAGGTTCAAACGGCCATTGCGCCCAGTGGAACACGGATGGCGACTTGATAACGACGGGAGCGGCGTGCGGGGGCGGGAGTGGTGGCGACCCTGGTGCATGGCAGCAGGGTGGTTCTACCTTTTTAACCCCGACGAGTTCTTCGTTGGGCATTGTGTTGCAAGGCGTAAGCTCCACCATTCCATTTCTGCGCGTACCGAATTGGCTGGGAGCCAGCACGACCGGCATTGATAGTCTGACCGTATTTACGGGTCTGAACATGGACAACGGAAACATCACCAATTATTGGGATGCAACCCCATGCCAAGCCACCGAAGCCATTTATGACATTGCCGATGACGGTACATTCTCTTGCATGACGCCGACAGGTGGAGCAGTAGGCGATCCAGGGGCGTGGAAAACAATCTGGGCCAATGCGATTACGCCGACGAGTTCATCCGCTGGGTTATGGGTACTCGCATCATCAACTTTCAATAGCACGTTACGCGTAAACGGAGGTATCACGGGTAACCTCACCGGTAATGTTACCGGCAACGCGGACACCTGTACTGAAGTTGGGACACTCACAAATACAAATTTATGCGCCAACGACGGTTCGGCAGTCCAATGCACCGTGAATACGGAAGCGGAATTTGAAACGGCCATGGGGGGCGCGACCAACTACATCGTCGCCACGGAGATTGATACTTCCTCGGAACTGGCGGCGATTATGACGGATGAAGACGGCTCTGGTTTGTGCGGCGCAGGACTGTACTGCATCGGCGGCCATGAACACAGCTGGGATAACCTGCTCAATAAGGCGGCCACTCCCACGCCACTGGTGCTGCTCGTTTCGGATAACCGGTTGGGGACGGCGATTGCCAGCACGACCCTGACGGGCTTATCGCGCACATACGGGACGGCCACGACTGGACAAAGTGTTTTCGTCGGCGCTGCCGCTGCTAACGATGATGATTACCTGTTCTTCGATGGCACGGGGTACGAATTTCTAGCCTGGGACGACACGCCGGGAGAGTTCGATTTGTCCGATGACCTCAACATCGCCGGTTACGCGACCACGACGTTTAACCTTGCCCTGGGTGACAGCGCCAACAATGACGATGATTATTTATTCTTCGACCAGTTTGGTGCGGAATCCCTGTCATGGGATGACAGCCCCGGCGAGTTTGACCTGTCGGATGATTTGAATATCGCGGGAGGATTTCAGGCGAGCGGGGTATCCAGTAGCACGGCCACCACCACGGTTGGCGGTGGTCTTAAGGTTTACAAGCTCAATCAAGAAAGTAGTACTACCGTGTTGGAATTTCTCTAGACATGAAAAAGCTCCTCGCCATTCTCTCCATCCTCACCCTCGCCGCTTGTACGCGGCAGGTGGAGTTTGGTGCGGGTGAGAAACCAGCTGCGCATACCCCCCAGGAACTCGCGCAAGACGCAGCCATCAATCCCTACACGGACAAAGGCGACCGGCTGGAAAAGGTGATGGCGCAGTCGTTGCCACAGTCCGGTGAAGCGAAAATTGAACTCCTAAAAAGCGAACCAAAAGCGATTCTCTCCAAGTGGGACGGGGAGGTACAGATGGGCGTGAAGTACACCGGCTTGCAAGCTACGGGCGACCGCGAGTTTCTGACGGACAAAGTTGCATACAAGGATGCGAAGCAGGAAGTCCACGCCTATCCGATTGCACCAAAAGCAGGGATGGAAGACGGAGGGTTGGAGATTGAGGTTATCCTAAAGGAAAAACCGGACACCAATAAATTCTGTTTTCAAATTGATGGAGCAGAAGATTTGGTATTTACCAAGCAGTTACCGTTATGGCAGGAGGCCGGATTATCCGCTCCAACAAAAGATTGCACCGATACGGATTGTGTTTTTCCTGATGGTGATAGCGCTCACCGGCCAGAAAACGTCGTCAACAGCTATGTCGTTTCGCACGCAACAAAACGCAACTATCGGATTGGCGGGTTGAATTACGGGACCGGAAAATTTCAGCACATCTATCGTATACAAGTCATTGATGCGGATGGCCTCAAAGAATGGGGCGATTTAGAATATGCCGATGGAAAATTGTGCGCGATTGTTCCGCAAAAGTTTCTTGATACCGCGACCTATCCGGTAATGGTTGACCCGACCTATGGATATACCAGTAATGCGGCAACGGGGACTTCTAACGCAGAAAATACGCTTCGTATTTATGGTGGTTGGGGAAATTCATCACAGGCAGGAAACGCAAAAAAAGTTACTTTTTACGGTAACGCTGTTGGGTCTGCTGCCAATGCGCGGGGGGTCATATATCTCGATAGTGACTTGAGTAGCGTTACTTGGGGAGCGCAAGTATCAGTCAGCACATCACTTGGATGGAAAGAACTGAGCGTGACGACAACGACAGTCAGCACTGTAGCGTATCGTCCGGGTATTTGGATGGGAACTGAGGGAACGGGATGGAATGTTCAATATGACGCTGCGGCAGCAGGTTACGTCGGATACCGGGATAATACCGCTTACCATGCGACCAACGATCCACCAACTCCATATACGGTGGCGTCGAGCAACGCGAGCAGACAATACGGCATTTATTTCACGTATACTTGCCCAGATACCGGCACTTGCACGTTCAATCAGGGCCAAACGGAAGATTGGACGGCTCCAGTAGGAATTACTTCGGTGACGGTCGAATGTTGGGGAGCGGGTGGATGCGGAGGTGGAAATGCCATTAACGCTACGGGGGGTGGTGGCGGGGGGGCCTACGCACAATCAGTTGTCTCGGTAACACCGGGAACAAATTACACGATTACTATTGGCACGTGTACGACTGTTGGCGGAAACGGAACAAACTCGACTTTCGGCGGTTCAACCGTTGTGGCTGAAGGAGGGGATGGCGGGGGTCCGGACTGGGGTGGTGAAGGAGGAGCAGCAACCAGCAGTACGGGGACTATCACAAATTCTGGTGGAAAAGGAGCATCTGACGATGCGGGTCATAACCAAGGCGGTGGCGGGGGCGGTGCAGGAGGTCCAGACGGGGCCGGTCAAGACGGTACAGCAGGAAACGCAACAGTCGGCGGGGCAGGCGGAGGCGGTGATGCCGGAAGTGGCGGAGCCGGAGGCGCGGGAGGTGATGGAGGGGTCGGTGGAAATGGAGTTTGCCATGTAAAGGGAGGAGGAGGTGGCGGCGGCGGTGATAATACTTTCCGAGGAGGAAGCGGGGCATGTGGTGGTGGGGGTGGAGGTAATGGGGGTGATGTAGGGTCTGTTACTTATATCACTATTGGTCAATGCATCCTCACCTATTCCGTTCCAGCACCCGCTGGCTACTGCGGCCATACGGGAGGGGATTGGTTCATCAATTCCGCGTGCTGGATTTCGGCGAATACGACGACGAACGGCACCCTCTATATCGGTGCTGGTGGTTCTATCAACTGCACCAATAACGCCATCATCCAAGTCCAAGGAATCCAGGGGACGCGCGGTTTACGCGGGTATATGAACCATGGATGTAAATTTCAGGGCTGGGATTTCAAATAGGTATGAAAAAATTCTTCACAATTTTTTCCATTCTTCTCCTGGCTGGTTGTACACAACAGGTAGATTTAGGTGCGGGAGAAAAAGTAGTCAACGATATTTCCGCAGCCAAGGTGCAGGAGAAATACGACGCTGCCACCAAAATAAAGGCCAAGTATCAACTCAACGGCACGGCATTAGAACGGGTCGCCAAGGATGATCCACGCGATACCATTCGCGTTACCGTCGGCGACAAACCCGACCCGACAATGCTTGGTGCAGGGAAAACGGATTTTACACCAAATGTAACAATTTCCCGTTGGGATGAAGTGAGTTTCACGTTGAAACCCAAAGGCTTGGACACCATCGCCACCAAAGATAAAGCACTTTCTTTTGAGGGGGATAAAATCAAGCTCCACACGCCGAAAGTAGATTATCAAATGTATGAGTTACCCGTGAGTGCAAAAAATCCATCAGGGGCGTTTGAATATGAGATTGATTTACTAGAAAAACCGGCGACCAACGTCATTGCATTTGATATTGATACGCAAGGATTGGAATTTTATTATCAGCCACCGTTGGATGAGGAAATGGCGAATTCAACCTGCACGGAAACGGATTGTGGTGACGCTCATCGTCCAGAAGATGTGGTTGGATCGTATGCGGTATACACTGCAGAACAGAAAACAAATTGGGAAGGCGGGAAACTTTATCGGACTGGGAAAATCGGTCAGTATTATCGGCCACGAATTTGCGACAGTAAAGATTGGTGCGTGTGGGGAAAATTTAATAAAGACTTGAACACGACGCATAAACTTTCCGTGGCAATGCCAACAGATTTTTGGGAGAAAGCGGTTTATCCAGTCAGGCACGCGACTGGTTTGGAGTTTGGATATCATCCAGGGAGTGGGGGGACAAGTGGATATTCTATAAATAATATCGTTTGTCTCCATCCAACCGTTACCCCCGGGCAAAACGGGAATGTAACAAGTATATCCGCATATCTTTATGCCTATACAGGTTACTCTCCAAAAACTAAAACTGCTGTCTACACGGACGATGGAAGTGGGACTGGGACCTACGTTGGGACATCAGAAGAAAAGACCCTTAATACAACTCAACAATGGGTTACCTATAATACCTCGCCAAATATCGCCGTATCTAATATAAATTATTATCTTTGTTGGTGGTCAGATAACTATACTTATGGAAAATTTGACACAACTGATAATGGACCCGGGGTTGACCAAAATAATACTTACGGGACTTGGTTATCAAATATAACTTTGGATGTAGAGAACACAAGAAAATACTGGATTTATGCCACCTACACCGCCGGTGGCGCCGCCGCCACCGGCGCCTCCACCTGCAAAATCAAAGGCGTCGCCGAAATTAAAGGATATGCAACCTGCAAATAATATGGAGGAAACACTGTCGCTCATCATTTCGATCCTGACCTTGGGTGCGTTCATCTTCGCTGCATATAAGTTTTTCCGCGACCCGGACATCCGCAACAGGCAAGACCTCGACCTGATGAAACAGGCGTGCGACATGCGCCACTCTAATATCGACAACACGATTTTGAGCATCAAGGAAAACCACCTGCGCCATTTAGAAACTGACGTCATCGATATCAATAAAAACATCACCAAGATTTTTACTATTTTGGAGGAACGGCTCCCGCCGAAAACAAGGGGGTAACCCATGCTGTGCGAACTATGCCATCAACCCAAAACGCTCGTTGTGAAAAACCAAGTGTGGTATTTCCGCTGCCACTGTCCTGAATTGGAGGAAATCTATACCGAAGCCCGACCAAACGACGATGGAGCGCCTGCGCCCCTCGACCCAAACCCCACCCAACACCCACCCAACAATCCCACTCTCGCGGGCGCTCCAACTTCTGCCCTTTGAACACGGACCCGTCATAGTAAGTGAGAGAAACGCCCCTCCCGTTTCTCTCCTTTTCCCCGCAATCGCGCAGTCTACATGAGGGACGCCCATGGAGCCTGCGCTGCGGAGAAGAGGAGTTAAGACCTATGCAACCACTAACCCAGAGAGGAGGTGGTCCAGTCTAATTGCTCTTTGAGGGAAGGAGAAATGCCGGTGTGCATACACACTTACCGAAGTGCCGACCAGGCATAACCTAAAAATAAAGGCGGCCACTTTCTCCTTCCCCGCCCTTACTTCATAAACATCATCGTATGGAGCAACCGCTCACAACCGCAAAGCCAAAGAATCCGTTGATTTCCTGGGTGCGCCAAAACTGGATCGCCACGGTGGCCGTCGTACTCGGCATCATGTTTTTCATCACGGCCTACGGCTACTCCCGGCAGGAGAGGCTCAACAATACGCTGCAGTACGGCGCCATCGCCAATCCGACGTACCGGATCGAACTGCCGGCCGATAACGCTACGCCGGATGAGAAGATTGACAGCATTTTGAAAAACCAGCGGGTGCTATTCGATGCGATCAATACGCTCCATAACGATATCGAAATGGGTAAAACAAACTTCAAACAAGCGCGGACGGAACTCGACGGCGTTTTAGACATCATCAACCAAGCGAAAGCACGCGCTCAATCCGAGAGCGCGGCTAAACCCTAATTGCTATGCGTCGCATCCGCAGCATTTTTCCCGGCCAACCGCAGTACGGTTTGGATCCCGCCAAAACCGAGCAGTTTGCCCGCGATCCGCGCACGTTCAGCCTCGGCGCCGTGTTTGGCACCATACCCATCCAGCAGGTGCCGCTCAATGACTGGTTCGTCGGTGAGCGCGACCGCTACCTCAAGGACCAATTCGACAGCGACATGTGCACCGGCTTTGGGGTGTCGTACGCCAACGACGACCAGGAGAAAGTCACCACGAGCCCGGAGTTTCAGTTCATGGCCGGCAAAATGGTGAGCGGAAACTGGCAGGGCTGGGGCAATGATTTTGAATCCGTACTCAAGGGCGCCGTGACCGTCGGCGCGCTCGAGCTCGAGCAGATACCGGCAGGGTACGACCTCAAGCACAAGAGCCGCGATTTTCTGGCCAACCCGACCAACTGGCCCGGCTTTGCCAAAACGGAAGCATCCGCGCACCGCAAGCAGTCGTATTTCAAGGTCACCGGCGGACTGGACAAATTCGACAATATCCGCGCGGCCATGTGGCAGTTCCGCGATTACCGTCGGTCCGTGGTTACCGGCACGATGTGGGATGGCAGCTGGAACAGCCCGTCAAAAGGCGGCCTCATCCCCAAGCAGGCTACGCTCGGCGCGTCCGGCCACCTGTTCATTTTCGACGGGCAGGTCATGGTCAACGGCGAGCCATACCTGCGCAACCCGCAGAGCTACGGCACGCGCATCGGCAACGGCGGTTACATGTACTGGCCGCGCGAAGCGGTCAACCGCCTGATGCTGTGGGGACCCGGCTACATGCTCGTGGACATGGAGCGCAGTTTGGCCGAAATCCTCAACCGTTACGCCGGCAAGGTTGTGGCGCTCAAGGGCCCGACTGCGCCGGAGATCTACCTCATCCAGGAGGGCAAAAAACGGCATATCATGTCCGAAAACGTCCTCAATGCGCTCGGGTTCCGGATTAACGAGGGCGAGGGCGGGTTCACCATCATTGACCAAGGGGATCTCGATGTCATCCCGGCAGGGGAATCCATCGAGGTCAAGGATCTGTCCGAACCGTTGCGGCAGTTGTTCCATCGCAATAACATCGTCAAGTAATCGTCAAGTAAATGGCCAATCGTTTCACGCCGATAACTGTTGCGGCAAAGACGACGGGTAACCGCTTTATCCCGGCGTCAGCGCGGCCGCGGGATTACAAAATCGCAGAACCCAAAGCGATAGCGCCGGCGCTGGGTGAAAAGCCTATCCCGGTGACGCGCGAACTCGGGCCGGCCGGTCCCATGACGCCGCTCGCTGGTTTTACGCCCGTGCAGCGACCACAGGACATCTTTCGTGAGTACCTGAAACCGCCTACGTTCACGCCTACGCGCACGGCAGCAGCTGGACAGGAGAATGTGCCACCGCAGCCGAAGAACCGCTTTATCGAGGCGATCCAGAAAAAGGGCATGACGCAGAAAGTCGGCGCGGTATCCGGCCTGGCGCTTGAGGGCGGGGCCAATCTTTTACGGCTGCCCGTGCGCATGCTGGCCGGTTTCGGTTTGGCCGCGACCGGAAAAACAGTCGAGCCAAAGACGAATCTGCAGAAATTAGTGTTAGGAGAAAAACCCATCGAACCATCGAAAATACCAAAAATCAGTGAAGAGATTGGAAAAACAATTGTACGGACGCCATTGTATGCGGCGGAAACTTCCGCTGGTTTGGGGCTTGAAACGATCAAAAGTGCCTATGCACTTGTTAAAGGTAAACCATTGCCAAAAACGAATCTTTCTGTTGCTATCCAAAACCCCGTGCTGCGCGCGCTGATGCTCGCCGATAAAGACGAGGAACTCAAGATCACCGGGCCAATGGAACGCAGTCGCGGCTATGGCCAGACGGCGCAGATGTTTATTGAACAGATGGCGCCGGGACCGGAAAATAAGCAGGCGCGGACATTCCTCTCCACACTCTCCATGCCGATAATCGGTTTGGTGGCGAGCACCGAAGCGTTCAATCTTACCCCGCTCGGCGGAGGAGAAAAGGCGATCGGCAAGTACATGATGAAACAGCTGGTGGAACGCTACGGCGACGATGTGGCCAGGACGCTCGTCAAAGCAGGCTACAAGACGGCAGAACGCGCACTCGCGCGAGACGGTGAAACCGTCGTGCGGGAACTCCTGACGGAAGCGGCGACGCCGGAAGCCCGGGCCGCCTTGGCCAAGCGGGTGGAGCAGGAGGCGACTGGGGCGACGAAAACGGAAGTACCGATGTCATCTGCGGCTAAAATGACGGGAGAGCAACTTACGACTCAATTTGGTGATCCGAAGTTATCGTCTGTCCATAAAGTAGTGGAGCGGAAAGCGTTTGACCATGTCGCTGCCACCGGATTGGATAACGTTGCTGACCAGTATATTCAACAGCACGGTAAGGTCATCAGCGCCGATGATATTCGGGAAATGCTGCCGGGCTATACGGGACTCAACAGTGCGGCGGTTCAGGAGCCGGCGAGTCTTGTTTCAAAGCGCGTGTATGAAAAAATGCTGGCACAAAATAAGGATATTGAGAAAAAATATGTACTGTTCACGGGTGGTGGCACCGGGGCAGGAAAATCCAGCGGGTTGACGGAAGAAGTCAAAAAAAATGCTGCGGTTGTTTTTGATCTCAATCTGGCGGGGTATACTTCAAGCGTAGAAAAAATTCAGCGGGCGTTGGATGCCGGTTATGGCGTGCGAATAAATTACGTTTTTCGTAACCCCGAGGAAGCGTTTAATGAGGGAGTTTTAACGCGCTATTATAAGGCGTTACAAGAAGGCAGACGGCCGCGGGTCGTTCCGACTGAAGTGCATGTTTCAACACATGCTGATTCGCGCGAAACTTTGCCAAAAATAGTCGAACATTTTCGGGATGACCAACGAGTGTCATTCAGTTTTGCTGACAATAATTATGGCAAAGGTAAATCAAAACTATTGACCGAAAAAGAAGCGCTTGACAAAGCGCGATCCGAGACGTATAATGAAGCAACCAGGAAAGATTTAACGAATCGTCTCTATGACCGAGTCACTCAAGAACAACAAGCCGGCAGGCTTGACCGGGAAGCAACACAAGCCTTTCAAGGCTCGCGATTGGAGCAAACACGGTTGGACCAAGGAGGAAAACGAACAAATGGGGCAGGCCTTCGTGGACGCCCTGAACAAGAGCGTGTTGGAGGATCGGCCAACGAGTTAACACCAATAACGACCGCACCAAAAACTGCCCGGCCGGGAGAGCCGGGCTTTGTTGCTCCGAAAATTCCACCGTTAGAAGTCAAGAAAGCTGGCCAGGCAGTCGCCCCTGGTTTTGTTGTGCCCGAAGAAACGAAATTGCAATGGCTCCAACGGCAACTCCAAAACAAGATGAACCGACTGGGCGTGATGCAACGTACGATCGAGAAAGGAGGAACGAAAATTACGCCGGCAGCTGACGCCTACCTCAAACAGGAACTCTACGTCGGCCGGGCGGGCACGCGCATCGACAATTTTGAGCGCGATGTCGTAGAGCCATTCCTAGCGAATATCAAGAAAAATGGCGTTACTGTTGATGACCTGGGTGCGTATGTATACGCCAAGCACGCACCGGAACGCAATGCACATATTGCGGAAATAAACCCGAAATTTCCTGACGGTGGTTCAGGAATGACCAACGAACAGGCAGCCGCAATCATGGCGCGGTTCCAAAAAGAGGGTAAAACTGAGAAACTCGAACAGTTGGCCCAAGACTTTTACAAAAATGTCACTCAGAAACGGCTACAGATTTTGCGTGATGCCGGGATGACCAAGTCCGACGCGCTTGATGCTATCACCAAGGTATACAAAAACTACGTCCCATTAAAAGGAAAAGTAGGACTTGAACGGCTGGGAGCAGTCGGCCAAGGTTTTTCCGTCACGGGTAAAGACATCCGACGCGCATGGGGCCGCTCGAGCGTGGCCAATAACCCGGTGGTGCAGGCGATCATCGACTACGAGGATACTATCATCCGAGTCGAAAAATCCGACGTCGGGCGGTCATTCCTCAAACTCGTCGAGGAGAACCCAAACCCGAAACTGTGGAGCGTGGAACCCATGCAGTATACGCCGCGGTTTGACAGTACCGGGGAGATCCAACGTCTAGACCCGCATTTCAAATTCGCTGACAACGTCCTGCAAGTCATCACGCCGGACGGGAAAATCAAGCTTATCACGATCCACGACAAACCGCTGGCCGAAGCAATGAAAAACATGGGCGTGGAGCGGGGATTGCGGGCCCTCAACGTCGTCAATAGTTACCTGCGGTCGGTCAATACGATCATGAATCCGGAGTTTATCCTGACCAACTTTGAACGGGATTTACAGACGGCACTCATCAACCTCGGCGGTGAGCAGTCGGTAAAAATGGCGGCGCAGGTAGCCGGGAACATCCCGGCGGCCATGCACGGAATTTGGCGCAACATCCGGCACGGCGACGTCACCTCACGGTGGGCCAAGGTATACGAAGAATTAAAACTTGAGGGAGGGAAGACCGGCTGGTTTATGCGGAAATCGCCGGAGGAAAAATTGCTCGAGATCCAGCGGCGCATCCGGGCGTACAACGCCGGCACCACACCGGAAAAATTCTCCCGGGTCGTGCGGGCTACTGGCGATTACATTTCATCGGTCAATGAGGTCGTCGAAATGGCGGTCCGGACCGCGGCGTACGAC
>JAQTQO010000054.1 GCA_028712155.1 Patescibacteria group bacterium
GCCTGGTAACGGCCGCCGGATTTGCACCACAGCGCCGGATTTTTGGCGCAATGCTCAGCAATTTCGAAAAATGTCGCAGGAATGGTAGGTCGCATACGCTCTCTAATGGTTCGGCCGCACGCAACACCGCCGCCCGACCCTGCCTGCCGTCTATGCGGCGGCAAGCAAGGCAAGACGGCGGTTGCGGTACGGCATCCGGCCTTACGGCTGCAACGCGAGATCCTCAATAAATTCAATAACCTTGTGGAAAATTTCCCCCCGACGGTTGGAATCCGGCAAGTTATGGTAACGGCCGCTCAGCCAGTACACTTTTTTGTAGTCCGAGCCCAGGTGCTCATGGATGTACTGCACGCTCTTGGGGTGCACCACCGGGTCGCGGTCCGCCTGGATCATCAGGGTCGGAACCGTGACCGTGTGCAGCGTCGGCAAAGTGATGGCGCGGATGAAGTGGAGGAATTGGCGAAGGCTGGCGATGGGGATCACCGGATAGCTCACCTGATCCGCGAGGTCAATGTAATCGATCTCGTAATCGCGGCCCAGTTTACGGTAATAGGTCTTGAATTTCCCGTACGTGCGCAGGCGGAAATTGATGAACCGTTGCCACCGCAGGGTAATCGGCGTGCCGAGCGACACGATGCCAGAAAACGCTTCCGGATGCCGATGCGCCAACCAGAACGCCAGGTTGCCGCCAAACGAATTGCCGATGCAAAAAATCCGTTTGACCTTGCCGCGAAAAAACTGGAATGCTTCTTCAACCGATTGCTGCCAATCCGCTACGGTGGTTTTTGCCAGCTCCCGCGGCGAAGTGCCGTGCCCGGCCACCACCGGCGCGAATACCGTATAGCCGTGGTCAGCCAGGTACTGGCTCATTTCACGGAACTGGTGCGGCGTACTGGTAAAACCATGCAGCATCAAAATGCCGGTGGAAGAATTCCGGTCAATAAAAATCGGCTCACCCCCGCGCATGAAGGGAGCCGCGTTTGGAAACGTACCGGCAACAGTGCCGGCCGCAACCGATGCCGCAGGACTAATTTTTGTGGGAATAGCTTCACCCATAATTTTCCGCCGACTCACCGCGTGATTCTATTTTCCAATTTTTCCGTTTGATATTTCGGCGCGGGCGATCAGCTCTACCTATATATATGGCTGCACGCACCGTATTTAACAGAATAAAGTTACATCATCATACCCTTTCTGTCAAGGGAAAACTGCGGATAATGAGTGCATAAACTGTTGGCAAATCACATTTTGATTGTGGACAGTGGCCGGTCTTTCCTGCTACCGTATTTTTACCAGACCAAATTTTTCCCGCCGGCCGCATATAGTACCCATAGGCAAAAGAGATCAAAACGCATTGATACTTTTCTCTCAAATCTGCTTGCCCTTCGACCAATACGCAGACTCCCTGTAGCTCAACGGATAGAGCAGTCCCGTCCTAAGGGAAAGATGGGGGTTCAATTCCCTCCAGGGAGAGTAGCGGCGGGAGGGTACAAAGCTCATCGAGAGTAAACACCGCATACGCCCCTACCGCCGGGCGCGCCCAAACTCCGGCGATGCAAGCGTGCCAGCGGAGAAAAAATTTGATACCATAATGGTTAGCTGCTGGCAAAGCCGCGGCTCCCCTATGACCCCGCCACACACCACCGTGCCGCCTGCGATCGCCGGGCAACTCCTGCCGGACGATGCCCAGTCGGAGTTCATCACCATCGTCGCTCACCAGCTCCGGACGCCGCTGTCGGCGGTCAAATGGGTCCTGCGGATGCTGATTGACGGCGACGTCGGCGAGCTGACGCCCGAACAAAAAAGTCTTTTGCTCAAGGGCTACCAGAGCAACGAGCGGATGATCAATCTGGTCAACGACATGCTCAACGTCTCCCTGATCGAATCGGGACGCCTGCCGTACCGGTTTGGCGACCATCAGCTTGAAGACGTGCTCCAGCGGGCGCTCTTCGATTTCATCGGCCCGATCCAGCGCAAAAAAATTACCCTGGTCCTCAATGAACCGCCCAAAAAATTGCCGCTCGTACACATGGATCCGGATCGCATCCGCACCGCCGTTCAAAATTTGATTGACAACGCCGTCGAGTATACCCCGCCCGGCGGCCGCATCACCGTTGCGCTCAAGAAAACCGGACGGGACGTCGAAATTGCGGTGCAGGACTCGGGCATCGGCATACCCGCCGACCAGCAGAAAAAGATTTTCACCCGTTTTTTCCGCGGCGAGAACGCCATCCGCACGGAAACGGACGGCTCCGGTCTGGGACTGTTCGTCGTTTCCAGCATCATCACCAAACACGGCGGACGGGTGTGGTTCGAAAGCCAGGAAAATAAAGGCACGACGTTCCATTGTACGCTTCCGACAACCGCGAACGCCCATTAATCCCTTGCGCCTATGCCCAAACGAACGAACGGGGGGAAGAAAAAAATCCTTATCGTCGAGGATGAAAAAATTCTGGGGGACATCCTGGTGAAAAAATTCATCGGCGAGGGGTACGACGCGGCGATTGCCCGCGACGGCGCAGAAGGATTGGCGATGGTGAAATCGTACCAGCCAAACCTCATGCTCCTCGATATCCTGATGCCGAAACTGGACGGCTACCAGGTGCTGGAAGCGATGCAAAAAGACGGCAGCATCAAAAACATCGCCGTGATTATCATTTCCAACTCGGGACAACCGGTCGAATTGGAACGCACACGCACGCTTGGCGCCGTCGACTACCTGGTGAAAACGTCGTTCACCCCGGACGAAGTGATGGAGAAAGTGCTGAAAGTTTTTGATCCCCAACCGGCCAAACCTACCTGGGCGTCAAGCAAAAAAATTCTGATGGTCGAGGACGATAAATTCTTGCGCGACCTGGCGGTGAAAAAAATTACCCTGGCCGGCTACCGTATCATCACAGCCGTGGACGGCAACGAGGCGATCGAGAAAGTAACGCAGGAACGGCCCGGGCTCATCCTGCTGGACATCATTCTGCCGGGCATGGACGGTTTTGAGATCTTGCGTACGATCAAAGCCAACCCGCAGCTCAAAAGCATTCCGGTCATCCTGCTCTCCAATCTCGGCCAGGAATCCGACATCCAGCGCGGCCTGCAACTGGGCGCGGTGGACTACCTGGTCAAAGCGCATTTCACGCTGGAGGAAATTATCGAAAAGATCAAACAGTACTTGAAATAATGCGCCCGGACTGCGGCATCGGCGCACGCACGGTTCGGCCGTGTTTCACGATTGTCAGAATTTAAAATTCGTGCTAGGCTCTGCGTACGGAATTTCTCAATTAATCACGGGCCTGTAGTTAAGTGGTATAACGCGGCATTCGCATTGCCGAGGCGGGAGTTCGATTCTCCCCAGGTCCAAGAAAAAAGCGTTCGGCTTGTGTCGAATGCTTTTTTCTTGGTCTATGAGAGGAAAATCGAACAAGGGGGAACGGTAGAAAAAAACCGGCATGGAATCGTAACCATGCCGGTTGTTGGCGCCAAAGAGCGGGAGGGGAACTAGACTTTCGCCCCCTCGTCGGTCGGAAGCTGCGCACTGTCGCACAGCAGGCTGATGCTGGATACTTCCGTGTAGGAGCACCCAATCTGGTACAGCGCGCCGCTGCGGCATTTTTCGAGCTGAAGGCCGAGACGAACCAGCACAGGCCGGCCGGAGCAGATGACCGTTCGATCCGGCATCTCGAGGATGGCTTCGCGCACCGGCTTGGAGCAGTGCTTGATGCTCAAGTACTGCTCCCACTCGATCACGAGACCGTGGCCGAGCAGCACCTGCTTGCGGGGCAAGTCGGTGTTGACGGCTGTCGCCGCCTCGCCGAGAATCGCCGAGAACAGGATCTGCTCGACCGTGAAGCCGAGGGCCTCGGCGACCTCCCACTGGCGCCGTCCCGTGCCAGCGTAGATGGCAGCCGGCGGTTTGTCCTCGAGCTCCCGTTCCAGCCGCGGGCGCAGCCGAGCCACGGCTCGCTTGCCGTCCTCGGTCATGCCGGGGTCGGCTTTCCAGCTACCGGGGCTGCCCTCGAGCTTCTGAGCGTGCGTGATGAGGTAGATACGGCGTACGTCTTCCAATGTGCACCTCCAGGGTAAAAGATTGGTTTCCGTTTCCCTAGGAACACGCTATAATAGCAGTAAATTGGCTTTATTGTCAAGAGTTTTTGAATTTCATGAAGTATTCGCTCGACACTCTACCGCCGGCGCAAGACTGGCGAAAAATCGTCTCACGGGGAAAATACCCTTTGCTGTTGGTTTACGAATTGAATCAGGGTTTGTTGCATACGCATACCGTGGCCGAGTCTGCCGTTCGGTTGAAAAATTACTGCCGTATCAGCGGCGGTTCCTACTTATATGAACCGGAGGTGCAGCAGTTCATCGGCCATATTATTTCCGTGCTGCGGACGCGACCGCTGCGGACGCTTGCGTGGCTGAAGCGCTATAATCGGGTCGTGCGGCAACTGTATCGCTGGCTCAAAAAACTGCCGGCAATTCTCGCACACGAGGATGTGCCTGTTTCCAAATTACGCCAACTGTACCGCGAGTATGAACGCCACGTGCAGGCCACGTGGCGTTGGGCATACCTGCCATTTTTGATGGATGATGCCATTGAAATTGAAATGCGCCGGGCGCTCATCGG